>CAZJMI010000013.1:0-2386 GCA_964547305.1 uncultured Gammaproteobacteria bacterium | reverse complement strand
CTGGTGTTTTCACAAAAAAGAATTTTGACGAAGTCGGCGCGGGAGTCTTTGATGGCGATGAAAGAATGGGGGCCGCGGCTAATAGCCGTGACTTCGGGCGCCAAAGGCGCGCAGGTGCTGGATTGCCAAAAACAGGAGCTGATAGCGATGGCGGCGAGTAAGCACAAGGTGGCGGACGCGACGGGAGCGGGGGATGCTTTTTTCAGCGGGCTGGTGGCCGGGTGGCAGATTTTCGGGGAGAACGCGCGGCAGGCTTTGAAGCTGGCGGTTTTAAATAGTGGGAGCGTGGTGACGGAGGTGGGGGCGCAAAATGGCTTGATGGGCGCGCGAGATATCGAGAAATATTTTAAAATTAAAGCGAAATAGAATGATAGCGGTGCCGATAGAAATTTCAGCGCGACATATACACCTAGCCAAGAAAGATGTGGAGTTTTTGTTTGGCAAGGGATATAAATTAAAGCGGATGAAGGGTCTGTCACAGAGGGGCGAATTCGCGGCGCGGGAGACTTTGACGCTGGAAAATAAGGGGCGAAAAATAGAGGGGGTACGGGTGCTGGGACCGGTGAGAAAGCAGACGCAGGTGGAGCTGGCGGGGACGGATGCGTATCGACTGGGGATTAAGCCGCCAGTGAGACTTTCGGGGGATTTGCGGGGGGCGGCCAAGGTGAGTTTGATAGGTCCCAAGGGGCGCTTAGAGCTGATTAGCGCGGCGATAATAGCCAAAAGGCATATTCACGCTAGTGGGGCGCAAGCCAAGCACTACGGGCTGTCTGATGGGCAGGAGGTGGCGGTGAAAATAGCGGGGGATCGGGCGGTTTTGCTGGAGAAAGTAGCGGTGCGCGTCAAGGCGGGCTATGCTTGGAATTTGCATTTGGACACGGATGAGGCAAACGCGGCGGGAATAGGGCGGGAAAGCGTCGGTGAACTGATAAAACCGGATTGGTGGCGGAAACTGTTGTGGCGGTAGGGTTTGAAAGATTTTTTGGTTGATAGGATTGACACCTTGACACGGGGTGTTTTTTATGTTAGGAATAAAGTGCTAGGTCAAAAGGCCAGCTCCCATTATCGCGGGGAAAAGCGCGATGAGTTTTTTGAAAAAAGAAAGGAGAATACCATGAGTGCCAAGAATACGAAAAATGCAGACAACTCAATGGCGAGTGGTGTTCGGGGAGATGCTTGTGATAGAGCAGATTCCACAGTGAAGGGCGGCGACACGCAAGTAGCGCAACCCGAGGTTGTAAAGTTAACTCACGCGGGACTTAAAGCCGTGGTGACAGGGGTACGGCGGGCACCGAAAGGCTTTGGTCGATCGGGGCAATATGCCGTGACGCAATCTAGGCCCGAGGATTGGCTAGATCAAGCGCACGAATTGTATTGGTACAAAAATCCAATCACATTCGCGGTGGATGAAAGCGGCAAAAAACCATATTTCCCTAAGGTGGGAGACGTGGTTTATCTGGACAAAATCGTTAGCTACAAAGACATCGGTTTTCGCGCTAACTACGCTCGTCTGTGGACCGAAAAGGACCAGGGGAATTATGAGAAGGCGCGAGAAGAATATTTTTATGCCAGAGTATGGGACAAAAATATTTTTCCTTTCGATGAAATTTGTCGACAGATTGTCTTGGAATTACGCAAACGACATTTCCAGGTGCCGAGCATCCAAGGGACTTTCGATGTGCGTAGCGGAGGTTGGACATATCCTGGACAGATTTTCGCAAAAGACGGTCGGTGGAGCATAGTGCTTGACGCAAGTCATCAAGATGTTTCGCCGGTGAGAATATTACGAATGCCGGGAAAGGATTTAATCATCACACAGCAAATTGACGACTGTCTCATTTTTAACTACATGTATCATAAGATATATAAGGGTGTCGAAAATGGGTTGGTCGGTGAGCCGGTGGCGGAATATGAGTTGAAAAATGGCTCGGTTTATAACCTTAAAGAGGGGGATAAACTACAGCTACAAAAATCCGAATCTGTCGATGGGCTTGAAATGCCCCAAGAACTGTTGGCGCTGGATGTGGTGCAAGAATTCACTCGATATTTCGAGGGTATTTTGCAGGAAATTCAGGTTTTGCCGATAGTGGAAAAACAGGTAAAAGATTCGGTGCCGTTTCCGAAAGATGTCGAGTTGTTTACGCTGATAGGCCCGGATCAGGCGCACGCAATTAAGTTGGCACGTAAAAGTCCGTTGCGGAAATTAAATGCCGCGGATACATTAAATGTCCGAACAAGGAGATCTTTTGTGTCTTGTCATGTGACGACGCTGCCCACGCAATCGCAGTTGGGGTATGAAAGTTATACTCTATGTGGTGTGGGAGGGGTTAAACCGAAAACGGCGATTTCCAGTTTGTTTATTCCCGGGTTTCCCGATATGAAAAAG
>CAZJMI010000012.1:0-14891 GCA_964547305.1 uncultured Gammaproteobacteria bacterium | reverse complement strand
GGTGGGCGTCGTGGGAGCTGTGGTCGAGGAGCTACATCTACAGTTAAAATCACAACTTTGACTTATAGCACTAGTGCCGGTAGACGAAACACAATCTCGGTCGTTTTCACATTCCTCTCCGCGATCAATTCTGCCATTACCGCAGTTGGCAACGCAAGCACAGTTAAGACAACTTTCTGAAATATCGCAATCTGAATTATTTTCACACTGTTCGCCCGCTTCTATTATTCTATTTCCACAGATGGGTTGGGGGGCACATGCGCCTCCTTCGCAGCCCCACCGGCAGAAATTGTTTTGGTAGAAGTATGAATAGTCGGAAATACAAAAGAACTCTTTTAAATTATTTGAATCAACACAGACATCTCTATCCTCTGTTGTTTCCAAAGAAGTGTCATTGGCAAGACCACGAACAACGCCCGATACGGATGGGTTCATGCCACCATCAGAGTCAGCACATACTGGATAAGTACGGCTTGTACATCGGCCGCTAATACAAGATAGGGTTGATGTTGATGAAAATGCAGAGCATGAAGTGACTACTTGCCCCGATGAAAATTCATCGGTAGCTCTACAATAATATTCCATTAATTCATCGTTGGTTACGCAATGATCAGTAAGTGAAAAACCATTGGCGCGAGTAATACCAGTTATAGTATAGTCAATTCCCTCATCTGAATCAGTGCAAGTATCTGGCGTTGAAGAGGTAGAAGAAACAAATTCCAGAGTGGCACTATCCGCCGAAATTTCTCCCTTGGTGGGTGTCTCAACTCCACCTGTCGGAGTAATTTTATTTTTTAATATTCGGCTACCGCTTAACCCAATCATGGCCATGGCCACGATAACAGCGCCAGTACTGATGCCAACGGCGACCTTCATGGCTATATCAGTTTTGATTTTAAGTTGCGTTTTCATGGAGAAGTTTAAATTTTATTAGTTGAAAATTAAATTATACCATTTTATTTGGTTCCACCTAAAACCTCGTTGGCGGGAGTGTCAGCTGACGCGTAGGTGGCGTAAACTTGGCCGGATTCGTCGGTGAGTGTGCCGACGAGGGTGATAAGTGGAGCGCCGGCTTGCTTTTGCCAATAAAGGTTATAGGTGGAGGTAAATTTGAATGGCAAACTGTATTTGAGGGTGATGGTGGCTGGGGCGGCGGGGTTATTTTTGACCCAGTTGGCGAAAACCGTCCGGCCGCTTTCCTGATAGATTTTTGTGTTGGAGGCGGTAAAGTAGGTAGAGCTTTCTGGCGCGACAAGGTCGGTGTCGGCGGTGAGGGTGGTGTCGGAAATTAAAAATTGTTTTTGGTCAAAGGGGGTGAAGCCGTAATCGGAGATTAAGAGCGCGCCGGAAGGAACATAGACGCGCAGGTAATTCCAGCCGGTGGCGGGGTTGAGGGTGAGAGCCAAGGTATTGATAATGGAGCGGTCGGTTTGTATTTCGCCACGCAGGTCAACGCGAGTGACGACGGCGGGGTTTTGATTGGCGGTCAAGCCGGTATTGGTCAACAGGAGGAAGTCTTGGGATTCGGCGGATGGATGTATTGAACCGTCCCAGCCAATTTGGGCGGCCAGAAGTTGTGTCGAGATGTCGGAAAAATATGTTTGCCATTGGTGGTTGGCGGCGGCGGTAGAGAGAGTCCGAAGGAAGTTTAAATCTGCAGCGGCCGAGGACGGGTCAGTGGAGGTTTGATTGAGGTGGGTGGCGATGGTCTCTAATGATTGAAAAAATAATTGGGCGGGGGCTTTGGAATTGGTGGCGGTAGGCTCCAGGGAGGCGGAGATTTGAGACGGCAAAGAATTGTCCAGCGCGATAATACCATCCACGGTGGCGCCGCCGGAATTTTCATAAAACCAGGCTATTTTGCGAGCCGAGACAGTGAAATCTGGCCACCAGTTTGAATTTTCCAGCGTCCAACGAGAGTTGGTGACACGGAAAGGCTCGGGTGGTGAGAGGTAGGCGGTCAGATATTGGTCAAGATCAGTAATGGGGGCGTCTAGAATATCACTTTTGACAACGCGGCCATCGGCGGTATCCAAGATGGCCAAGGTATCCAGGGAGCCACCGGTGGCACGCGGGATGGCGGGATTTTGAAAAATAATGAGATAGCGTTTGGGGCCGGAATGCCCCAAAATCTCCGCTAGCACCTGGGCGACTAAATTATTTTCGCGCAAGGCTTGGTCGGTTTGGTGGAGAGTGGCGATGGCGGCGCGGTCATCAGCGAGAGCCGTGGTAGCAAGCGAAGGGATGACGAGCGGGTCGGTATTGGAATCGTCCAGGGCGATGTGGTATCCGGAAGGGGTGGTTTCGGGAGTAGGTAGCAGGGGGCGCGCGATAAGGTCTAAACCAGAGGAGGCGATTTTTTCGCCGGCGAGGGCGGCGCGGTCATCCAGTGAAGGGCCGGAGAAAAAGTCGGTGATGGGGGCTAACCAGCCGACCGAGGGTGGGACAGATTGGGCGGAAATAAAATTTTGGCGCGCGGTGGCAAATTCAGCGCGCGCTTGGTCGGGGTCTAGGTTGTTCAAGGCCGTCACAGCCAGAGCCAGGTGACGGCAGCCATCTCGAGTGACGGCCTGGATTTCGGTGGGTGGTGAAGCGGACTCGGTTTTCAGGTCGGCGGCTTTGACAGGTATAATGAGCAGACAACAGAAGATAAAGAATAAAATAAAAGTTCGCAGCCAAGACGAATTCGACCAACCAGTAAGGACGGCTTCTATTTTATGCCAGGAATGGTGCGCCCAGGTGTGATTAGAGGCGACCAGTTTAAGTACAAAGCTGGGGATTTCGGCGGAATGGCTGTCGGGGATAGCGGAGACGGCCGGTGAGGCGGCAATAGCTGGCGTGGGCGATTTGACAGTAAGGTCTTCGGGGCGGTCTAGGCGGCTCATGCGTTTGAGAAAGTCTTGGCGCCATTTGGATTGCTTGGGGGCATTGAGCCAAAAAAACGGCTGGCCGGATTCAGCGGCAGCTGATTCTGTCGGGGGTTGAGAACGTAAATCAACAAAATTTTCGGATGGGGGCGCGACTTGTTCGGTGACGGGGATTTCGACTTCGGTGGCCGGTTCGGTATTAGAAGAAGGGAGAATTTTTTTCTCCGTGGAGTTATCAGTTCGGTGTGAGATTTTTTTCTTTTTTTTGGTGGTCATTAGCTGCTATTTGATAAATGGACAAAGTTTCCGTGGCGGTACGCGACCAGGAATAGGATTTGACGCGCTCGTGGCCGGCAACGATGAGTCTTGAGCGTAGGTTCGAATCGGTAGATATTTGTTTCAAGGCGGTGGTCAGGGCCGAGATGTCGTAGGGGTCGAAATAGAGAGCGGCGGAGCCGAGAATTTCAGGCAGACAGGTGGCCTGGGAGACTACAGCGGGAACGCCGCGAGCCATGGCTTCCAAGGGCGGCAGGCCGAAGCCTTCATAGAGCGACGGGAAGACGTAGGCCTTGGCGGAGGAATAATAGACGGAAAGCTCGCTGTCGGAGAGGGAATTTTTGAAAATAACCGATTGGTCTAGGTCATTTTGACGGGCCCAGGCTCGTAAGCGGCGGGCGAAAAAATCATCGGGACCGGCTAGGACTAAAAACTCCGAGCCGTGAGATTGCTCTTTATACAGTTTATAACTTTTTAGCAAAATTTCCAAGTTTTTGTGTGGATAAGCATGGCCGACATAGAGAAAATATCCGGCGGAGACGAGGTCGGAGGTGGGGGCGGCGTTTTCCCGCGGGCTGGCCGAGGCGCAATTTGGGGTGAGGCTGGTCAGGCCTTGATGGATGGTGGTAATTTTGGCGGGGGCGATTTTGAAAAGTTTTAAAATGTCTTGGCGGGTAAATTCTGAAACGGCGATGATTTTTGAGGCGCGATGAAGTACACGGCGCAGTAAAAACCGATGTAGGGCTAGTTTAATATAATATAACCAAGCTGGCAGGGTGCTGGCGTGGGGGTTGGGACAGCGAAGAAAAATTAAATCATGAACCGTGACGACGAAGGGGCGTGGGGCAATGAGCGGAGCGTTCCAATGCGGGAAATGCCAAAGGTCACAATGAGCATTTTTTAAAATACGGGGCAATAAAAATTGCTCCGCGAGGGAATAGGGGCGATAGTCGGCGATGATTTTTTTGAAATTGGAAGTAGCGGGTTGATAGAGGTCGAAGTTGTCGCGACGTAGAAGGATAATGTATTCGTTGCGGCGGTCAATATTTTCCAACTCTGACAAGAGTGCTTGTAAATAGCGCCCCAATCCCCCATTTTGAGGGCCGTAGAGTCGAGCATCGATACCGATACGCATAATGAGATTATTTCGCCCCCTTGCCGGATAGAACCACCGACGGGGTTTTAATTAAGATTTGTAAATCAAGGCGAGGAGACCAATTTTCGATATAGAAAATATCCAGTTGAGCCTCGGTTTCAAAATCCAAGTCGGCGCGGCCGGAAATTTGCGCCATACCGGTGATGCCGGGCTTGATAGACAAGAGTCTTTTGTGGGCCTTTTGATAGCCATTAACCTCACTCAATTCATGCGGGCGAGGGCCGACTAAGCTCATATTCCCTTTCAGGACATTCCAGAGCTGGGGAAATTCGTCCAGACTGGTGACGCGTAAAAATTTACCTAAGCGAGTGACGCGTGGGTCATTGGTGATTTTAAAGAGGGGGCCGGAGCGCTCATTTTGATCCAATAATTCTTTTTTTAACTGCTCGGCGTTTTTGACCATGGAGCGGAATTTGTAGAGGCGAAATTTACGGCCGCGCTCACCGACACGCTCCAGACCGACAACGGCGGAACCAGCGGAGTCAATTTTAATCATAAGCGCGATAACGGCCAAGAGTGGAGAGAGAATAATCATACCCAGCGAAGATAGGATAATATCCGCGCTTCTTTTCGTGATACGACCCCAGCCCTCCAAGGGCGTGTGCTGAATGGCCATAACGGGGACACCGGCCCAAGTTTCCACACGAATTTTCGAGGTCTGCGTTTCAAAAAGGTCAGCGGCGTAACGGAAAGTAAGATTGTGTTCGTTGCAAAATTCCAATAGCATCAACTTGGCGGTCTTATCTAGGTCGGGGTCGGCTAGAATTAATTCATCGAGAGAAGAAATTTCCAGCCGATTTTGATTTAAAAATTCTTGAATGGCTTCAGGGCTGGGTTGGCGCACACGGCCGGCGACATGATAACCCCATTCGGAGCGTTGATGGAAGAAGCGATCCAGCTCATCGGCGATACGACCTTGCCCCAGTAGAAGAATTTGAGTCAGGCCATGGCCATTTTTTAAAAATGCTCGATGTAGAAAACGAATAATAGTACGGCCGATGACGACAAATATGATGCCGAGCGCCCAACCAACGAGGATGATGAAACGCGAGGAGAATAATTCGCGGCGGAAAAAGACGGCGATAATAATCAACATAATTCCGGCAGAACAGGAGAGCGCGATTTTGATACTGTCTTCCAGCCAGGTGCGACGGAGACGGGTGGAATAAAGTCCGGCGAGAACAAAAATCAGGAGAATGGCAAGACTTAGGGCTATGAGCCAAGAGGTGTAGCGGCCGAGAGAAATATCAAAAAGGACGGGGCGTAGGTCGGCGATGGTTTTGAAGCGCAAAAAATAAGCCGACCAGCCGGCGGCTAGCAGCATGATAAAATCCATCGGAAGTAGGAGGAAGGTAAAAGTTAAATTGGTTTTACGCATATATTTTATAGGTGGTTCAAACCAGCCTATAAGCCGAATTCTGTATCCACCCGAAGGCGGACGATGGCCATTTATCTGGGCCCAATGTTACCACGGGGCTCGAACGACCTACCAAATTTGGTCTTTCACTCGGGTAAGGATTTAGCCGTTTCACCTCTGATGTTACCATCAAAGCTTATCCCTCGCGGGATACCTAGGTCTTTCGACTTTGGCGTCACTGTTCGCACCTCTATTCTTGCAAACGACGGGCGTTACCCGCTACCTATCTGCCCTCACGGGCGAGTGTTCGGACTTTCCTCTATTAGTTATCGCTAACTAACAGCGACCATCCGACTGGTTTGAACCGGCTTTATAGTAGCAGAAAATGGAAGGAAAAGCAAGGAACGCGTTAGCAATAGCTCATTTTTATCTCACGCCAGAAGGGCTCGCTGAATAAAGCTTGACATTAATGAGTATTGGTGTATAATGGAACGGTAAACTGGTTTTAAAAAAAGAAAAGGAGAGAAAATGTTCTTTATGTTTGTCTGGTGGCTTATAGATGTAGACACCCCGCTAACACAAGGTACCGGTCGAATAGTAGTCCCCATTAAGTCTAAAGTTGAGATTCAGCGTTTTTCGGGAACTGCCGATACCGAGGAGATTGAGAAATACGAGAAAGAATTTCACACGAAAAACTCCGGCCGGTGGGTAGTCTGGCAGGCAATTCACATCTAAGCGGAAAGGGATTTACTTATACTTATATTGAAGCGGACTTTCAAATGATTGGGAGTTCGCTTTTTTGTTTGGTGGGAATTTGGCGTGTTGTTCCCTCGTCCATAGCCTCATTGGCCAGCTGGTCAGCCAGCACATTTTTTTCGCGCATGACATGGTGAAAGGTGACTTTATCAAAGTCGGGCAAGAGATTCCAAACTTTGACGAAAAGTTTGGCTAATTCCGGATTTTTTACTTTATACTCGCGGCGCATTTGTTTGACGGTCAGTTCGCTGTCCAGATAGCAAGCCACTTCTTTGGCGCCGATTTTTTTGGCAGTCTCAAGTCCTAAAAGCAGTGCCTGATATTCCGCCTGATTATTGGTCGCCACACCGAGGAATTTCTTTTTGGCGGTAATGACTTTGCCATTCATATCCGTAATGACCGCGCCGACTCCCGCCGGTCCAGGATTGCCACGCGCTCCTCCATCGGTAAAAAGTTTGATGAGCATATTTTAAATAATTAATAATTATATATTTTAACCAGCGATACGAATGTCGGCTAATTTATATTGCAGTTCGCGAGTGCCATTCCATTGATTGACGGAAATTTCCAGGGCGGCATCGATCATATCGCCAACTTTGAGCTTTTCGCCCCATTCTTCGCCTAGACCAAAGCCGATGAGGGTCTTGATGGCGCTATTAGCGTTGTTGACCATAACGCGTAGGTGGCTGGCGTTGCGACCGACACATTGCAAGCCTACGACTTGCAAATTACTAACCAAAAAAAGCGGACGATCATTTCCCTGGCCGAAGGGCTCAAATTTAGTAAGATTTTCAAAGAGTTCCCAGTTCATATCTTCCAAATTGATATTTTTTTCAATAAAAAGCTTGGGGATGAGTTCTTGCTGACCGATGACCGCTTCGACGCGAGCGGCAAAGGCGGTTTTGAATTCTTCCAGTAGGTCGGGGCTTTTCAAAGTGAAGCCGCAGGCTCTTTCGTGGCCGCCGTAATGCAAAAAATATTCTTCCAGGGCTTGCAATGTCTCGGTGAAACTAAATTCAGGAATACTGCGACCGGAGGCTACCATTTGCTCGCCGTTGTTGGTCATGACAATGGCCGGGCGGTACCATTTATCGGCTAGACGGCCGGCAGCTAAGCCGACGACGCCGACGGGCCAATCTTTGCCACAAACAAAGATAAGATTGCGATCGGGGTCGTCGGTCAGGCTTTGGTTAACCTCGCGAATGATTTTTTCAATGACACGTTGGCGTTGGCGGTTGATATTACTAAGATTGGTGGCTATTTCGGCGGCAGATTCTTCTTCGGATGAGCTCAAAAGGTCAAAGGCAACGCGAGCGTGTTCCAGACGGCCGGCGGCATTGATGCGCGGACCGATTTGAAAACCAACGGAAAAAGAATCCAGCTCTTTGTCGTCGATATTGGCTTCTTTGAGTAAGGCTTTGAGGCCTGGGCGACGAGTTTTGTTTAAAACCACGAGTCCGTATTTGACCAAGGTGCGATTTTCTCCTAGGAGGGGCATCATATCCGAAACGGTGCCAATGGCGACTAAGTCCAAGAGCCATTTTTCCCAGCCCTGTGGCAGAATTTCGTGACCGAGCTCGGCGGTTTGAGATTTCAAAAGCGCTTGCACCAGTTTGAAGGCCACGCCGACGCCAGCCAAAGAACGGAAGGGATATTTTTCATGGGCGAGCTGTGGATTGATAAGAGCGACGGCCTTGGGCAGCTCGGGTGGCTCACAGTGATGGTCGGTGACAATAGTCTCGATGCCGAGTTTTTTGGCAGCAGCGATTTCTTTTTTGTTGCTGATACCGCAATCCACAGTGACCATGAGGGTGGCACCCCATTGGGCAAAGGACTCGATGGCGGGGATATTTAGGCCGTAGCCTTCTTTGACACGGTCGGGCAGATAGACGCGCACATTAGCGCCAAGAGCCTGCAAGGCTTCGACCAGCACGATGGATGAGCTGACGCCGTCAGCATCATAATCTCCATAGACCACGACTTTTTCTTGATTTTTAATAGCTTTAAAAATTCTTTTGACGGCCGGGACAATGTCGCGAAATAAAAACGGGTCATGTAAATTAACCAGGTATTCCGGACTAAGAAATTCATCAATCAGCGCTTGGTCGCGCAGTTCGCGATTGTAGAGAAGCTGTAAGATGACTGGGTTAACTTCAGGAAATTGCCGGAAAAATTCCGGGGGGGCCGGTGGGGCGACGATCCATTTTTTTTGCATATATTGTTAATTGAATATGAGGCGGTAAGTTTCACGCGCGATTTGCAATTCCTCGTTGGCGGGGACGACTAAAACGCGAGTGTTTTTCAGTATGGACATTTGGTCGCAAATGGCACGACGAGTAAAACTATCTCCGGCACCAATGGCACCAGTAAAAACTAAGGCGTCACAACCATTGAGAATGGCGTAGTAGGCACCGAGATATTTTTTAATCTTATAGACAAAAACGTCAAAGGTCAAACTGGCGGCAATCTGCCCGCGACGAACGCGGCGCAAGAGCTTGAGAAAATCATCATGGCCGGAGAGTCCAAGCAAGCCAGAAGAACAATTTAGAATATGGCCAGCTTTGACAGGGCCGAGGCGCGCGGCCAAATCCAATACGATACCAGGATCCAGGTCGCCGCAACGGGTCATCATGGGTACGCCTTCAAGTGGTGTCCAGCCCATACTGGTGTCGATGGGCAGGCCATCTTTGATGGCCGCGAGGCTGCAGCCGCCGCCCAGGTGACAAGTGATGAGTTTGAGTTTGGAAAGGGGGCGTTTGAGCGCTTTGGCTGCGGCTTGCGCCGCGGCGGCATGTGAGAGGCCGTGAAAACCATAGCGATGATAGTGGTATTTGCGAGTGATTTTGCGCGGAAGAGCGTAAAGACGGGCGACTTCGGGAAGATTAGCGAAAAAAGCGGTGTCAAAGACGGCGATTTGTGGAACGGATGGTAAGAGTTCACGGGCGGTTTCGATAGCGGCCAGATTGGCGGGGTTGTGCAGGGGGGCGAGATGACTATAGGATTTCAGACGACGAATGACGGTAGGAGTAAGGCGAATCGGTTGAGAAAATTTTTCACCGCCATGGATGACACGATGGGCGACGACGGCAATTTTTTCCGGCGGGAGTTTTTTCCAAACAGCCTTGAGCGCGCGAGCGTGATTTTTTACTTTATCGACAGAGGCGGACCACAAAATCTTTCCGGCGGGCATTTTCAAAAGACCGCATTTGAGTGAAGTGCTGCCGGCATTGATGGTGAGGATGTTTTGGCGCATAGGCGTTGATTAAAACAAGGATAAAATTTGATAAAGCAACCCGAAGGCAAAGATAATATAAATCGCGCCGGCCAGCCAAGCGGGAACGCGCAAGAAATATTCCGGTTGACGATTACCGAGCTTTTTGGCGCGGAAATACATCATAATGAGCAGGATGCCCTGAAAGCCGCCCAAAATACTACCGGAGATACCGATGACAGTGATGAAATCCCGCAGGCCGAAGAGAAAAATAATCAGAGGCACGCCGCAAGCCATGACGGTAGAAAGCCAAGCGGGGAAATGATAGTCCTGGCGAAAGAGTTCGCGCAGAACGAAGCCGTTGGCGAGAAAAGAGGTGGCCATCGCCAGCGCGCCAAACAGGCCACCCAAGATTAAAACACCAACGCCCATTTGACCCGCCAAGCCAGAGATGGCTTGCTCGGTGGTATTGGGCCCGGAAACACCGACCACGAAGGTGATAAAAATCGTATAGATTATAACAGGAACTAATACGCCCAGCAAACAGGCTTTGAACAGACCCTTAAGGTTGCGGCCACGACCCAAAATATCACGCATAACCGGAACGGCGGTAGCTCCGCCAAGTGCGAAAAGGAAAATGCCGAAGGGGAAAAACAGTTCTCGGGCGTTAAAAGTCGATAGATGTTCTAGATTGATAAAAGGCAGACTACTACCACCGAGCAAGAATGTGAGACAAATCAGACCGATGACGACGCTTAACTCAATCCAGGCGACGACACCCAGGCCGCGGAAAATGGCGAAACTAGCGGCCAACCAAAATAACAAACTATATATTAGGGCCGTGCCGCCGAATATTGGATTCAGGACGTCGAAAAGAAAATTACCAACGCCGATGGTGTAGGCCAAGAGGCCGCTATAGATACCAAAAAGCAGAGAAAGACTGATGAGGGTCTTGCCGGACAAGCCAAGATATTTTTCGGCATAACCGGCCATTTGGTATTTTTGGCGGGTGCGTAGAACTACTTCACCATAACAGAGATTAACGACCAAAACCGCCAAACCGAGTACTAATAAATAAATTAAACTTACGCCCCAACCGACTTTGGCGGCGGCGTAGGGTAAACCGAAAATACCGGCACCAACCACAGTACCTATCATAACAGAAGTAGCTTTAAAAAATTCCTTCGTCTGGATGTGCATTTTCAAATAAGAGCCAATATTTTTTAATCTTCTATTTCCACGCGCGGCTTATCCAAAACCGGCGCTTCCAGCGCTACGGCCTCCACTTTGGTAATTTTGGTGACATCTTTATCCAGCTTATTTAATTCTTTGGTGCTGGTGTTGTAAGTGTTGACCGCCGTGCCCAGCTGGTTGCCAAGTTTTTGATGAAAGTTGAAATAAGCGCCCATGTGCTTTTGTAATTTACCGACATTAGCCAAAATTTCTTGGGCGGATTCTTCAATTTGTAAGGCGCGCAAGCCCTGCAAAACCGTCTGTAGGTAAGCGGCAAAGGTGGTGGGCGAAACAATAATGACTTTTTTCTCGGTAAAGGCGTAATCAATCAAGCTGCGGGTGTTAACTTTGATGGCACCGATTTCATTGACCAGTAAATCATAATAGATGCCCTCGGCAGGAATAAACATAAAGGCGAATTCAAAAGTGTGCTCGCGAGGTCGGATGTATTTGGCGGTTTCTTCGATGCGTTTTTTGAGGTCGTTTTTAAATTCTTTTTCGAGTTCCAATTTTTTGGCGGGATTATCTTCGTCCATGATGCGCCGATAATTATCCAAGGAGAATTTGGCATCGATGGGTAATATTTTGTCTTTGATTTTTACGACCGCGTCCACGGCGGTGCCATCGCTAAAACGATATTGCATTTCGTAGCCTTGCGGCGGTAGGATGTTTTGTAAAATTAGTTCCAGATTGGCCTCGCCCAGCGTTCCGCGATTTTTGGAGCTGGTCAAAACTTTTTCTAGACTTTGAAGTTGGTCGGTAAAGTTGATAACCTGCTTATTGGTGGCTTCTAGTTTTAAAATTTTTTCGGTCATTTCTTTTGAGAGGCGCGCGGTCTCCGCGAATTGCGCCTGTAGGGTTCTTTGGGAGTGTTGCGATGAGCTGTCTATTTTTTGTTGCAATTGTTTGGAGATGTCCAGCCATTGACTCTGTAAAAGTCCTTGACCTTGAGCCAGACCGACAACTTTTTCCGACATGACGTTTAGTTTCTCGGTGAGAATATTGCTGGCATTGTTCAGGGCATCATCGGCGCCCGGTTTTTTGCGACTCAAAAGCCAGGCTAGCAAAGCAAAGCCGGCAACCAAAACGATGAGAATTATCCAAATTTCGGTAGGCATTTGAGAATGGATGAGTTAATAAGGAGTGGCGAAAGCGGGACGGGGTTTATTTGACAGTCCAGGCGCCGAGGGTCAGTTTAATTTTTTCCTCTTGTCCGGCGCGCAAGACCAACAAATCAAGCTCTGTGGCGGGCGCGTAGTCCCAGATATATTCAGACAAAGAAAGGCGGCCATTCAGACGATCGTCATTAATTTTTAAAATGACATCACCATCCTTGAGTCCCGCCAAGGCCGCCGGACTGCCACTGGCCGGACGGCTATAAATGAGCGCGCCGGCTTGTATGTCTTTGTACGCAGTGGCGGTAATCCCCTTTTGTTCATGCAGGTCTAAATAGCGTAAACCGGAAAACGGGCGGCCGAGGTAAGAACCGCTGACCAGAGAAGCGCCG
This sequence comes from uncultured Gammaproteobacteria bacterium, assembly GCA_964547305.1. Taxonomy (GTDB): domain Bacteria; phylum Patescibacteriota; class Patescibacteriia; order UBA2591; family JBAYNP01; genus CAZJMI01. The sequence continues at coordinate 2,528 of CAZJMI010000012.1, read as the reverse complement.
TTTTTTAGCACTTGGTTGACGGGCTGGCGCAGATAAAGCGTGGGGATAATTTTGTCGCCTTCCACTAAGCCAAGCACAGCGCCACTTAAATCCACGACCAGGCTGCCGGATTGCCAAGAATCAACGCGGTTGAGCGCGATAAAATTATTAAAAACTTCGGGTGAGCGCAGAAGGTCGAGCGGGGCGTCAATATTCTGATCGGAAAAGGCTTTGAGACTGGCGCGAGAAACTTGTGCCGAATTAAGGATCAGAAGATCTTGGCCAAGGGTGGATGTGTCTTTGACTCCCAATTTAGCGGAGGTGAGATTAGTGGCGTCAATTTTCAAAAAGACTAGGCCGGTCAAGGGGTCAAAGAGGGCTTTGCTCGGTGTGGCTAATGGCTGTGAGCCGACAGCGACACGCAAATCGGCGAGTTTGGCAGCGATATTTTTGGGTGTAATCTTGGCGATGGCACCGGGCGTGAGGCGAAGATTGTCAACGCCGGGGAGGGCTTTGGAGACGGTGACCAGCCAGCCATCAGCGGATAAAACGAAGCCTCGAGCGGCAACATCTTGCGGGCCATAGATTTGTTTCAAAATATCCGTGCCGCCAGTTTTGGCGCGATAAATAGTGACAATTTGCGGGGCCAGGGTTTTGACAACTTCGTTAATTTGAACATCCGGGTTGACTGTGACTTCGCGGACGGTTTCCAGAGTAATTTCTTTTTGTGGCAGGTAGGCGGCTAGATTGGAATTTCTAAGCCAAGGAATTTTTATGGGGCCAGAGAAGAGTAATAAAATGCTACTTACCAGGCCGGCCAGCGCGCCGACAATAACCAAAAGTAAAACAGCCAGCCAAATGGGAAAGTGTTTGGGGGTGGATGGGGGCAAAGAGATGGAAGGGGTTGAATTTTGCGCGTCAGTCATATAAATGATTTTAATGGTTGTGAATTAGGCGGTCGTGTTTCAACTCCAACGGGCGGTAAGCAGAACGACCAGTAAAACGACGGCGACAATGATGAGTTCGCGTCGAAAATTGCGTTTGGCGGCACGATCCAGCAGGTGCGCGCGGGTGGCTTCGGCTAGAAAATAGTAGATCAAGGTTAGAATCAGGCCACTGACATAAAAACCGAGGGGCATGAAAGAAACAGCAAGAAAGGCCTCCGCCATAATAAGGGCAGCAACGAAAATAAACAAGGCGTTGCGCTTGTTGAGTACGCGGTTGGCCCAAAAACTTTGATAAAGTAAACCAATGACAATCAAGGCCAACAAGGCTTCAACCAGCCAGAAAATGGCGGTGGAGAAAAAGACAAAGTTGTAAAAACTGGAGCAGAGGAGAAAAATGCTGATGAGATTAAAATGGCTGGCGGGATTTTCCAGGGCATAGGGACGGTAGATTTGTGGTCCGTCGGCAATGTCATGGATATTTTTGTAATAAAGAACAGTCAAAAGAGCAACAATGGCCACATAGCCGTGCAGAAAAAATGGCACCCGCGGGACCAGAAATATGAAGAAAAGAATAGCACCAATGGGAAACAGTAAGGGGCTGATACTCAAACGCAACCAATCTTTGCCGAAATGACGACCATTGAATTCCCAGAGACTCAAGACGATAACTGCTAAAGTCATCGGCACCAAAGCATAAAGCCAGCGATAATTATAACTGGAAAGCTCCAGCGTTAAAACCAGTAGAAGGGCGTTGAACCAAGGAAAAATATTTTTATTGAGTGTCATATTAAAAACTAGCGTCTAAAAAGCTGGCGGAGCGCAATTCTTTCCAGTCATTAAGCTCGGCATCCCAAGAAAGGGCTTTGAGACTGGTGGTGAACTCGTCGGGAGAATAAATTTTGACTTCAGAATACTGGCTGCCGGCGCGACGAGAGGCAGTGGGGCGAGTTTCTAGCAAAAGCGGCTTTTGCCAATATTCTAAGCGTACACGGCCGAGGTCGGAATCAAATTCGGCACTTTCTACGCTGGCAGTGACCGGTAGTCCCCTGGCATCTTGGTCAATTTCCACTTTTTGTGAGTCCCAGACGGCTTTGGGATAGTGGTTTTCCAGTAATTCCTTAACTTTTTGCCATTGATGTTCATTCATGATTTTTTGATTTGAGGCTTTTTAGTCAAGTGGCTGAAATGACAGCCACAGTAGTTTTGGCGGTAAAATCCGGCGGCGCGGCTCAAGGCGACACTGCGGGCAAAACCGCCGTTTTGCTTAAAATCAGCTCCATGGAAGATTATACCATATTTTTTGCCTAATTGGCGACCCAGGCGGTTGATAAGCAGGGCGTTTTTGTGAGGGCCGACGGTCAGGCTGGTAGTCCAAGAATTATAGCCCCCAGCGGCGGCTTGGCGGGCGGTGGCATCCAAACGGCGGCGGAAGCAGAAAGTGCAGCGAGCACCGCCCTCGGGTTGGGAAAGAGCTTTCGGCGGGCAAGAGCGCCAAAAATTTTGACGAGGCAAGGGCGGGGTGATTAATTTCAAATTATGCTGCTGGCAGAGGGAAACAACGTCTCGGAGGCGTTTTTGATGCTCGGAAGGTGGCTCAATATT
>CAZJMI010000011.1:0-14926 GCA_964547305.1 uncultured Gammaproteobacteria bacterium | reverse complement strand
AAGGCAAAAAGCGGTTTGATTTTGTAGATAAAGGGACTAAAAACGCGATAGGGAACGATAACGGTGTCAGAATACAGCGAACGGATGAGTTTTAAATCGTCTAGCGAGAGAATACGCTCGGTGGGGGTTTCTTGTCGGATGGGGTAGAACGCGGTGAATAATTTCGAGGCGCGGAAATTTTGAATTAGGGAAGAGAAGGCCAGCGGCTCGATGGCAATGAGTAGACCGTCGGGCTTCAAAACACGCTGAAATTCTTTGAGGGCGAGGTCGATTTCAAGGTGGTGGAGGGAAACATTGATAAAGACGATATCAAAAAAGGCATTTTCGAAAGGGACGTGCTCGGCGGGACAGGCGTAAAAATGGGCCTGGTCAGCGACATGATTTTCGGCGGTGCGACGATTGGCGATGGTGATGCTTTCGTCGCTGATGTCCACGCCGTAGACGGTGGCACCATTTTTGGCTAGCCAAACGCTCAATTCACCATTACCGCAGCCGATTTCGAGAATGCGACGGCCGGAAACGGGAAAGAGGAATTGCTTGGCGCCGTCGAGGAGGTCTCCGCTATAATCAGCGAAGGGCGGGTGGTCGGGAGCGACAAAAAGGGACTTGCCGTCCCATTTTTCGTGCACGAGAGCATTGAAACATTCTCTTTCAATTTGTTGGCGCGGGGTATAGGGCATGGGGAAAAACTTGGCGGAGAGGCAGGGATTCGAACCCTGGATACCCTTGCGGGCATAACGGTGTTCGAGACCGTCCTATTCAACCACTCTAGCACCTCTCCGTGGTGGTAACGCGCTCCAGTTTAAGGGGCGCATGTTTAATTTAGCTTTTTTTGGGGGGGAAATCAAGGTGGGGCGGGAGCGGGCGAGGAACAAAGGGGGTTTTATTTCTGCGGAGCTTGGTTTTTAACTGTCTCTATTATGCTACGCGGATTGATGATTTTTAGACCCTTTTTATTGACGGTGGCGGTATCATGAATAATTTTAAACATTTCTTCCATTTTCAGATCTTTGTTAACTTGCAACATCAAAGCACATATTCCAGCTAAATACGGAACTGCCCAGCTAACGCCACCTCTGCCATTAAAATAATATTCCGTGGGGTCATTTTTGTTTATTTTATTCCAAGATGATGCTACGGTGCGATAATCGGTGGGCACAATAGCGCTATCTTTTGTTGCCGATATCTCTTGTTTTGTAAAATATAGCCAAGCATGGTAGCGATCTATATTCTCTTTATCATCTAGGCTACCGCCACCAGAAAAATTTGAGTGGCCCAATGTTCTAGCATCAATAAATATTATTCCGCCACTTTTAGCTTTCTCGATGGATTGGATCCATATATTTAAATCCCCCTTGGGACCAGGATTGGGATAACCGATACTACAACTGACTATTTTAATTTTATCCTGTTCGTCTGCGCTATTATTATGTTCAATAATTTTGTTTAAGCTTTCAGCATAGTCCTCCCAATGGCAATATTCCCCGGCAGGAGCGGCTTTATAATAAAGTTTGGCATCGGGGGCAACTCCACAATCTTTTCCTATCAATAAACTAGCCACGGCTGGACCGTGCATACTGATAGTTTCGAGATTATTTTTGAACGAGTCGCCAACTTCTTCATAGCCGATAATATTTTCCGCATATTCAGGGTGAGTTAAATCTAATTTTTGGTCAATAATAGCCACATTAATACCTTTGCCGGTAATACCTTCCCGATGCAATTCTCTAATTCCCAAGCCGGGGTTTTTTCCATTTTCCATGAGTTTTCTGGGATTAAATTCGGCCGGTAAATTTTCAGCGGGTGGAAATTTTGTTTGGCTATCAAAGTCAATCGTGTTTAAAATTTTGATCGGGATGTTTTTAAAATCTTTGTCGGATAAATCTTTTGCTCTTAGGTCGGCAAATTTAGATATTGCGGGTTTTTCTGGGACTTTAAGCGATTCGTGTGGTGAAAATTTAAAGTTTTTCATAGCTATTATTTTTAGTTGTTAACGAAGAGGTGAGTCGAGCGATAAGCTGGGGTTGAATCCAAAGCCAGAAAAACAATATGGCGAGATCGTTTTTAAAATACGGGACATCAACAAGGCCATGAATCAGCAGGACGAGAAAAGCCCAAAGCAAGGGGAAGCGCCAGACAGCAATATTTTGGACGAAAACGGAAGATGAAGATTGCTGGGAGTTGGCGCGGGCAAGTGATTTTTTAACGGGGAATACTGGCGGGGCGCAGAGTTGCCGGAAGAATACAATAAGTAGGGCGAGAAAAAGCAGTAAACCAGGGAGACCGAGCTCGCTCCAAAAATTGAGGATGATATTGTGGGGGTAGAGAAAAATTTCCAGCGCGGTGGCCTGATGGAAGGGCTGCATGGCAGCTTGGTAGCCGCCGAGACCGGCGCCGAGGAGCCAGTTGTGGTCAAGCATATTGGTGGTTTCGGCCCAAGTGAAAAGACGGACTTTGGTGGACCATTCCTCGGAGCTAAATTTATGTAAAACCGTGGTACGAACTGGATTGGAAATGGTGAGGATGAGAACGGCGGCCAAGATTCCGGCCAGCGCCCAATAGTGGGTTTTTTTGAAAAAGAGACCGGCGAGCAGAAAACCGGCGGCCAGGGCGAGCAAAGCGCCATCGGAACGGGCCCATACGACAGCCAAAAGGCCGGCAAGGGCTAAAAGGGCGGGAATGAGGCGGGAGACGAGGGGTTTTTGGATGAATTTGGAGATGGGGGAAATTTTCGAGGTTTCGGGGGTGGGCCGGCGGGGGAAAATGGCGCGGCCGGCAAACCAAGCGACAAGCGGGGCCAAAAAGAGGCCGACGGCGTTGGGGTAGCCGAAGAGGCTGGTGACACGTGGGCCTTCGCCGCGGAACCAGTAGTCAAAAGGCACCAGCCAGCCGGTAAATTTCTGAATAATAGCGAGGATGGCGACCAAAAGTGCACCAAGTCCGATGGCGCGCCAGATGAGGCGCCAATCTTGAGGGTGACGGATGAGATTGAGGGCGAGGAAGATAAAAATGAGAGGCTCGAGGAAGTAGGCACGCCAAAGCCCGAGGCCGGAGAGCCAATCGGGACTTACAAAGGCGCAAAGCAGTGACCAAGCGAGCCAAAGTATGAGCAACCAGAGCGGGCGAGGAAAGCGCCAGGCGGTGGGGGCGGGATTTTTGAGAGTAGTGTTTTGAGGCGCGAGTTTGGCGGGGAAGAGTTTTTTCAATAAAAAGGCGATGGCGGCGGCCAGTAGAAAAATTTCCAGCAAGGTGGTGGGCAGACCAAAGATTGACCAGCGGACGATATAAAACGGCCAAGCAAAAGCCACTAAGGCCAGACCCCAGAGCGGGCGGCGCAGATTGAGGTAGATAGCCAGCGCGAGAATAATGAGAATAAAACTGGTGGTTAAGATCATAAGAGTTAGTATTAGGGTTGAATCTCGGTGTTTTTTGGTTTAAAACTGATAATTTCGCGAACGACTTCGGGATGATAACCTTTGAGTAGGTAGAGCCAGCCGAAGTAGAGGGCAGCACCGAGGATAATTTCTGGAATAATCGGCAATGAGGGGATGAGAATGAGACAAATGGACATTAACAGGGCAGCGAGGAGGGCTTTGAGGGCCAGGCGCCAACTAAATATGATATTGGCGTGACGGATAACGATGGAATAGGCCATAATAGCGATGGCGAGTTCAACGGCTAGGGTCATCCAGGCGGCGCCCCAATAAGACCACCGCGGAATGAGGATAAAATAGCCAGCGAGAGCGACCACGGTGACGATTAAGTAATAGCGCAACATGAGTTTTTGGCGGTTGATGGCGATAACCACGCCAGTGAAAAGCTGTCCGATGAAGAGCGCGCCGACGGCCGGAAGGAGGATGCAAAAAATGGGCGCGGCGGCGACAAATTGACGGCCGGTAATGAGGATAATAATTTGGTCACTCAATAAAATACCGCCAAAAATCATGGGCCAGATAAGCAGCCAGCTGAAATCCCAGGCTTTTTGCAGCACGCGCTTGAAGCGTTCGTGATTCTTTTCGGTCCAGGCAGCATTTAAAACCGGCAAAATGAGACCGATGAATAGGTATGGTAGTGAGTTGAGAACTTCGAGAATTTTGTAAGCGGCGCCATAGACGCCGACGGCAGTTTGGGGCTGATACCAAGAGAGGATGACGGTATCCATTTTGAAATATAGCATACCGAGGATGATAGAAACGCCGATGGGCCAAGCGCGGCGGATAACTTCTTTGAAAAAGACGGGATCATAATCCCAATGAATAACAGTGAGGCGGCGGGCGCCAAACCAATTCCAGGCTAATTGCAAAAGACTGGGGACGGCGATGGTAGCCATAACCCAATAGAAATTGAGATTGAAAGCGACGGCTAAAACAAGGAGGCCCAGGTTAGCGGCCTTGGAAAGGACTTCGGCCAGGGTGGGTGTCCACATGCGCAGATGCTTTTGGTAGAGGGAGGCCAGAATTTGATTGAGAGAGGTGCCAAAAATGGCTAGTGAAAGGATGCCAGTACCGAGACGAATATGCCAGGAGTAGCCCGGGATAAAGAAAACCAGAGCCCAACCAAGCGTTAAGAAAATGACAGCTAAAATTATCCGCAAGCTCCAAATGCCGCTGATAATTTTTGATTCACTCCAAATTTTTTGCGGGAGGAGCTGGAGGGCGATTTGGTAAAGACCGAAATCCGCCACGATACTGAAGAGCTGCACCAAGGCCATAATAGTGGAGTACTCACCGAAACCTTGGAGACCTAAATAGCGGGCAAGGATGGCAACAGAGAAAATGCCGAAAATAAAACCAAGACCTTTTCCGGAGGCCTGAATAATGGTATTGTGGGCGACTTGACGAGTAAAAGACATGCTTGATTTTGATTAGATTTTAGCACTAAATGGCATGGGGGACAAGCAGGTGGTGGATGGGGCGATTGTGAATATAGGGGTTGACTTTATGAATTAAAGGCGCTAAATTGTGGATTAGTGGTTTTGAAAATTCAACAAAAAGGAGGCACGGATGTTACCGAGCGAAGACGGCGGCGAAGATACGGGAACGGTGTATTTAATAAACCTTTTTACTCCAATGAGAGACCCGGAAAGTGATCTGGACGAGGAAGAGCGGGACGAGGACGCTCAAATGTTGTCTATGGAATTTTATTATTGGCCAGCAGCAGAAGTGGCTTTTCAACTGTTTCCAGAGGGCTTAGGGCTGTTTGCAGTAGAACCATTCACAGCATCGCTGGAAGTGGCCATAGAGATGTTTGATACTAATGGCGACGATGAAAACGAATTCGCGACGGCAGTACCGGGCATGACGATGGGGATAAACGGCTCAAAAGGACGAGGGCAAGCTCTTTGTAAGGTAGTTGGGGTTTTTTACATGACCAGAGATCCAGAGAGTTTATGTTTGGCACTAGACGCGATCCACAAGGGCGTGCAAAAGGAGGTGTCCAACATACAAGCGCGGGCAGGCGAAAAAATAAAGAAACTTTTCGATGAAGCCAGCGCTGCAATGGAAACAACTGTTAAAGAAGCAAGTAAAAAAGAAGTGGTGCTTTTGGGCACTTTCTTGAACGGAATGCCCTGGCGTAAAAGGTGCCAGTAATACTACTGGCAATGGGCAAAATCAATATTATGGGGTTCGCGGAAAGCGGACCCTTATTTTTTATGGTATAATGAAAAGACTATAGATAATAGCGTGGTTTTTTAGCTTTAAATATTATATTATGCGAAATGGAAGTAGAATTATATTTTTAACATTGGTGATTGGCGGATTTTTAATTTTCGGGCGGGGGGCCGCGGCCGCTACAACACCAGCCTACCAAGGTGAAAAAGTTTCTCAAAATTACAATACTGTAATCGGTTTGACATATGGCAACGCTATTACTTTTGAAGTTAAATATAAAAATACCGGAACGGCAACATGGGAGAATGGTGGCGCGAATTTGGTGGCGTTGAATTTGAGTGGGCCATACGGGCGTAAGAGTTCTTTTCAGCATAAGTGGTGGAGGGCACGTTACGCACCGTGTAAATTATTGGAAAAAAGCGTGGCACCCGGGGAGGTGGGAACATTTCGTTTCGCTTTGCAAGCGCCGGAAAGACCGGGTATGTATGTGGAAAATTATCAGCTAGCGGTCAAGGGGATAGATTATATGCCGGAAACGAATCTACAAGTATTTTTTGAAATCAGTAACCCAAAATACAAAGGCGCAGCGGCGACTATTAACGTGCCGCTGCCGGTAGTAACAACACCGATCAGCACGGTGACTAGCACCGGTGCTATTAATGTTTCATCCAGCAGTTCTACGACAGGGATTGTAGCGACGAGCACCACGGAAGAGCTTTTATTTAATCCGACCAGATATACTTTGAAACCGCTAAATGAATACCCGGCAATAACTTTGCCGTTGAATTTGACTTCCACGCCAGTGGGGGTTGGAGCAGCTTTGTCCAAGGGGCCAGATATTCGCATCGGACTGTACTCGACGGAAGAGGTGATCACAATCAAGGCCAATGGGCCGTACGAAATACGGGATGAAAACGATGTGATGGTGGGAAATAATTTCGAAGGCAGCTTAGTGACAATTAAATTTGATTTTAAGAAAAAATTGTACGAGTTATTGGAAGACGGGAAACGAATTTTACTTTCCAATACACCCTTGAGATTCGCGCCAAAAAATGAAAACGTGATTATGGAAATCCCCAGCAATATAAACACTAACACATGGAAAACTTATATGCGTTTCCGGGGAATTTTGGAAGTAGCCTATACTGATGATGATACTTTGTGGATTATCAATGAACTGCCATTTGAAGATTATTTAAAGGGATCCGGAGAGTGTGGCAATAATAATCCGGCCGGATATTTGGGGGCGATGGCCATCGCGGAGAGAACTTACGCCATGACCAATTGGTTAAGCCCGACCAAACATGCCAAGCGGGGATTTGTGTTGGTGGCGCATTCTGGCGATCAAGTCTATCGCGGGTATGACAGGGAACGAATTCAGCCTAATGTAGTAGCGGCAGTAAACGCGACCAATGGATTGCTCGTGACTTATGGCGGGCAAGTAGCAATAACTCCATATTTCGCGCGTAGCAACGGAACTACAAAAAAATGGACAGCGGTATGGGGTGGGACCGATAAGGCCTGGCTACAACCAAAATATGTACCCTATGATCAAGGAAAGACAATGTTTGGCCACGGAGTGGGAATGTCGGCCTGGGGTGCATGGGACATGGCGGAAAACCGCGGGATGAATTGGGAAGAAATTATCAGATACTTTTATACAGGCGTGGAATTGCAAAAAGCATACTAGCGATTGACGCGCCAGGTGTAGCTGTTAGACTTTTATATAATAATCTGAAACTCGGAGGGAGGTGTTCTTTTGAACAAGAAGGATGGGACCGTAATTTTTAGAGGTCATGTGGAGAGGCGCTTTTTTTCAGTGGAAACACCTGATGAGAATAAAGTGCACAATTTCTGGAAAGACGGGATACGACCAGTCTTGGACGAGCGACCGGAAGTGTTTAAAAACATTTCTTGCGGTGAACTCTGCTATCACGATGGGGACAGGCTTTCAATGAGCTTTTGTCTGGAGGCTCACAATGGCGGCGAGAACGGCCCCATGGTACATAGGTTGCGCGGGCAATTAGATCTTTCATCCGATCCAAGTTCGCGTTTGGAGGTAAAAATAGTCGAGCTTTGCGAAGGAGATGCGAACGACCAGGAGAAGACGCCGATCAGAGCGTATGAAGGACTGCTGCGTTCACAATTGGCACATATTCAGAATTTCTGAACCGTGGACGGCTGGCCAAGTTGACGAGCCGTCCCTTTTTTTGGCAAAATGTATTTTATGCAAAAAACAGACAAAATTTATGACTTGGTTATAGTTGGCGGCGGGCCGGCGGGTGTAAGCGCGGCTATTTACGCCAAGCGGGCGGGTATGGATGTTATAGTGCTGGCAAATAAAATTGGCGGGATGGTCAATGATGCTTATTTAATAGGAAATTATGCCGGAATGGGAGAAATCAGCGGTGCGGATTTGGCGCGTAAATTTGGAGAGCAACTTGAGAGTTTAAAGATTGAGACACGAGCAGTGGTAGTGGATGGTATCAATCGTCAAGGTGATTTTTTTGAAATAAAAACTGAAGATAGGGAAATTTTTCGGGGACGGGCGGTGATTTTGGCGACGGGAATGCGGAGAAAGAAGCTGGGAGTCCCAGGCGAGGAAGAATTTTTGCATCGGGGAGTGGGGTATTGCGCTTTATGCGATGGGCCATTGTTTAAAAACAAAAATGTGGCGGTAATCGGCGGCGGGAACGCGGGAATTTCAGCGGCGATTTATCTGGCCGGGATAGCCGAGAAGATATATGTGATTGAGGCGCTGAAAAATTTGCCGGGGGAAGATTTTTGGCAGGGGCAATTGGCGCGAGAAAAGAAGGTGACAGTACTTTTGGATAGCATGCCGGTGGAAATTTTGGGGGGAAAGAGGGTGACGGGCATAAAATTGCGCGGGAGTGAGGAGATTTTGGCGGTAGACGGGGTTTTTGTGGAGATAGGCGGTCAACCAGAGACGGGACTGGCAAAACAATTGGGGCTAAAAATGGACGCTAAAGGATATATTGAAGTCGGAGTAGACGGAGCTACAAGCGTGCCAGGAGTCTGGGCGGCAGGGGACAATACGACCGGTTCGGGCGGTGTGCGGCAGATAATCACGGCGGCGGCGGAAGGGGCGGTGGCCGGTGGGGCGGTGGCAAAATTTTTACGAATTAAAAATAAATAATATGGAAATTAAAGAATTACAGGCTGACAAATGGCAAAAAATTTTAACAACAAGTAGCGCGGCAAAAGACGGGGAAGGGGCGTTGCCAGCGGTAGTATTTTTTGGGGCATCATGGTGCAGCAATTGCCATGTGATGCGGCCGATATTTGAAGTGTTGGCGGAAAAATATGGGGCGAGGGCGGATTTTTACGCAATCGATGCGGGGAAAGAGGCGGCCTTGGCGGAAAAATATGATATCTTGAGTTTGCCAGTGATATTGATTTTTAAGAAAGGTGTGGAAGTTGGCAGGCTGGAAGGAATAATGAGCGCGAAGAAGCTGGAGGAGGGAATGTCGGCAGTGCTTGACAGTTCAATTTAGGCTTGGTAGAGTATATCAGACTATTATTGTCTGATATGAAAAATGTTTAAATTATCCACGGCAAGTCGTTATGGTCTGCGAGCGCTAGTTTATCTGGCGCAAAATAGCGGTTCACGTTCGGTGGCGGAAATCAGCAAACAGGAAAAAATTCCCAAGGCCTATTTGGAGAAGATTTTGGTTAAATTAAATAAGGCGGGGCTGATAAAAGTGACGCGGGGGGCACAAGGGGGATATAAATTGGCGCGAGCGGCGGTGCGGATTAAACTGGCGGAAGTCTTGGTGGCGTTGGAAACACGTAAACAGCCGACCTGCCATTTTATTGATGGGGGAAGTTGTACTTGCGGCGGGAGCGGGGGCTGCACGGTAAAAAACCTGGAGCAGTATATAGAAGACGGAGTTTTGGGAATTTTGAGAAAAATAACTTTAAAAAGTTTAATTTAATGATAAATAAAAGCAAAAAAATATATCTGGATTCCGCGGCAACGCCGCCGGTGGCGGATGAAGTTTTGAAAGTGATGCGGGCATACGAGCGGCAGAAATTCGGCAACGCGGCTTCTTTGCATAGCTTTGGGCGGGAGGCGAGAATAGGATTGGAAAAGGCCAGGAAGAGTTTGGCGGGGATTTTGAACGCGGAGGAAAAAGAAATAATTTTTACTGGATCGGCCAGTGAAAGCAATAATTTGGCCTTGAAAGGATACGCGCTGGCGAATAAAACGAGGGGAAAGAAAATTATTATTAGCGCGATCGAACATGATTGCGTGCGACAAAGCGCGGCGTGGCTTAAAAAACAAGGCTTTGAAATAGTGGAATTGCCGGTAGATAGCAAAGGACTGGTGAGCACGCGAGATTTAGAGACAGCTATTAAACCGGGAACGATTTTGGTATCAATTATTCACGCCAATAATGAAATTGGGACGATACAAGATTTGGTGGCAATGGGCAGGATATGTAAAAAGCACGGAGTATGTCTGCACACGGACGCGGCACAGAGCTTTGGCAAGATAAAAATTGACGTGAAAAAACTGGGCATAGGGATGCTGACGGCATCAGCGCATAAAATTTATGGACCGCAGGGGGTGGCGCTACTGTATAAAAGGCAAGATATAAGACTGGAGCCGCTGATACACGGCGGCGGGCAAGAGTTCGGATGGCGATCGGGTAGCGTGAATGTGGCGGGCGCGGTCGGGATGGCTAAAGCGGCGGAAATGGCAGTGGCAGAGATGGATGAAGAGGGCACGCGACAGAAAGAATTACGAGATTATTTTATAGCGCGGGCATTGAAGGAAATCAAAGGCTGTCATTTGAGCGGGCATCCGACAAAGAGGCTGGCAAATAATATTAATCTGCGCTTTGAAGGGATTGAAGGCGAGGCCTTGATAATGCGTTTGGACGCGGCGGGAGTGGCGGCTTCGACAGGGTCGGCGTGTTCATCGGAAAAATTGCAGGCCTCGCAGATATTATTGGCGCTAGGACTGCCACATAAAGACGTGCATGGGAGTTTGCGGATATCTTTGGGACGAGCGACGACGAAAAAGAATTTGCACGAGACTTTGATAATTTTAAAAAAGAGCGTGGCGGATTTGCGGCGCATTTCACCATTTAAATTAAAATAAAATGTACAATGATGAGGTTTTGCGACATTTTCAGAGGCCACACAATTACGGAAAAATCAAAAATCCTGATGGTTTGGGAATGGTAGGAAATGTGGTATGCGGTGATGTAATGTGGTTATATATTAAAGTGAGCTATAATAAGCAAAAGGAAGAAATAATCAAAGAAATTAAATTTGAGACTTTCGGCTGCGTGGCGGCAATCGCGACCAGCAGCGCGGTGACAGATTTGGCTAAGGGAAAAACGCTGGAAGCGGCGTTGAAAATTACCAAAAACGATATTATTGATTCATTGGGTGATTTGCCGGTACATAAAAAACATTGTTCGGTATTGGCTAATGACGCGCTGTTTGAGGCAATTTATGATTATTACGGCAAACAGGGGCGCAAAATGGACGCGGAGGCGGAAAAACGGCACAAGCAATTAGCCGCAGATAACGAGGAGATAGAGGGGCGGTTGCAAAAGCGAGCATTGGCAGGGTAGAGGCGGGAAGGCGGAAGCGTCGATAACGCGAATAAATCAGAAAAATATGGCGGAACAAAAAGCGCAAAAGGTGGTAGTGGGCATGTCCGGAGGCGTGGATTCTTCGGTGGCTTTGCTGTTGCTGAAGGAGGCCGGGTATAAGCCAGTGGGGGTGTCTTTGAAATACGCCACTTGGTGCGCGCCGCGACAAAAAGAAAATGTATGTTGCACGGAAGAGTCCTTGGCGCTGGCGGCAAAAATTTGTCGTGGGCTGGGGGTGCAACATTATGTGGTGGACGTAGGCGATGATTTCCGGCGAGGGGTGATTGATTATTGCGTGCGGGAATTAAAGAATCAGCGTACACCCAGCCCCTGTGTATTTTGCAACCCCAATTTAAAATTTAAAAAATTAGTGGATTTCGCGCGCAAAATGGGCATAGATAAGGTGGCGACCGGCCATTACGCGCGGGTAAAATTCAATGCGAAAACGAAATTTTATGAATTATGGAAGGCTAAGGACATGACTAAAGATCAAACTTATTCTCTGTGCTTTTTGCCGCAAAAATATCTAGCTAAGGTTATTTTTCCTTTGGGCGCAATGACGAAAGCGCAGGTGTACGCGCGGGCGAGTAAAGAAAAGGGATTCGAGATATTCGAGAAGCGCGCGCAAAGCCAGGATTTTTGTTTTGTGTCGGGGGCGGATTGGAGTGATTTCGTGCGACAAAGAGTGCGGCCGCAAGCGGGGGAAATTCGCGATGGGACGGGGAAAATTTTGGGAACACACCAAGGGCTGGCATTATATACCATCGGGCAACGGCGCGGCTTGAAATTGAGTGGCGGGCCATATTATGTAGTGGGTAAGGATATAAAAAACCACTATTTGATAGTAAGCACCGGCCGCCGCGCCGGAAGTAGAAAGCGCGTAATTTTGGAAAATATACATTGGACGGGTGGCGAGGCCGGCGACGGACGGGTGATGGCTAAAATTCGCTCGACACAGGCCTTGCGACCGGGAAAATTAAAAATAAAAACCCGCCGGAGCGGTGAAATTATATTTGATCACGCGGTGGCGGGGATTACACCCGGACAAATCGCGGTATTTTATCGGCGGGGAAGATGTCTGGGCGGCGGGGGGATTAAGAGTTGATTTCCAGCAGACCTTGGTTTTGATCGCCAAAATTAAAATTCAGTTCTAGAGTTTGATCGGCGCGCGTGACCCGCAAAAAGCCGATTTTTTGTTCGTAAATTTGGTAGCCCAGATCGCGATAAAAACTCGCGATGGCGTCAATATCTTCGGCTACTATTGGACGAGGGAAAATATATTTTAAACTTGCACCACGGAAATTTTCGGTAAGTTTGCTTTGACGAAAAATGCGACGAAGGGCGGGGGCGATGGTTTGATTGATTTCACGGCTTTGATCGTCAAATATAGCGACAGTGGGAGCATTTTCGAAATTAACACGAGACCAAGTTTCCGTGACGGGAGTAATGTTTAAGCCCGTGGAGGCCGCGTTAACAGTAAAAGACTTTTGACAAATTTCCTGACGGTGGGATTGATAAGGCGAAAGGATAGTGACCGGCGTATTGGAAATATAAATGGTGGCGCCGGATGGGGACGGAGCCGGGTTGGGGATGGCGCGCGGGACAAGGGAGATATTTTGACTGACAAGATAGGTAGAGTAATCGGTGATAGCCGGGGTGGGGCTGGATTGCCACCACGAGGATTCGAGTTGTCCGGTAGAGTCGATTTTGGCAAGAAATGAAGTGGTGAGCGGGGTTTCAGCGGCAGGATAACTGCCGGCCAGGGCCAGGCCATTGTCGTCCGTGGGAGTGAGGGCGGAGATAGAAATGGCCGCTGGAGCGGTCAAAAGGCCCTGCCAATCAGATTTGAGGTCAGCGTCAAAAAGACCGGTCCAAATCTGATGACCAGAGGCGGCCGAGAGGGCAATATGATTAGAGTCGGAGATAAGCAGCGGGGGAGAGTCGGGGGTGAAGGGTAATTCCAATGAGCGCGCCCAGAGATAATGGCCCAAGGAGTCAAATTTAACCAACAGCGTAGCGGCGGTGTCGGCAGAAAGATGGGCGGTGGAAGTTAGCTCGGATGAGGGTTGGCCGGAAAGCAGCCAGCCTTGGTCGGGGATGGCCTGGAGATAGTAAAAGGCGGCGGCGGGAGATCTTTTTCGAATGGATTGTAGAGTAAATGAATTAGTACTGGTGGCGGAAAGAGACTGCTGGGCGGTGACTGGAATATTTTCAATGGTGCGCGTCCAGAGAACAGTGCCGGAGGGTTTTAGGGCGGTAAGAATGGGTAGCGGGGCGGTAAACTGATCGGGAGTGGAATTACCGGGGTCGGACCAAAGACTCAAGAGTGCGATTTCTTTTTGAGAATTAACCGCGATAGCCAAGGGGTCAGAGGCGAGGCTTTGAGTCCAGAGCGACTGGCCGGCGGAATCATAGTGGGTGATTAGAGCGGCTGAAGTCGTTGCAGAGAGACGGGAAAGAGTAAGCCAGCCATTGGTAGTCGGTATGATTGAAATTAGCTCGGCGGGGGTGGCAGGAATGGCAAGGGTACTGGTTTGAAAATTGCCGGCAGTATCAAAGGCGGCGAAAAAAAGATCAGGGGAGGATGAAGCGGTAGCGGGAAGATGGCCGGACAAAAAATATCCTGCGGTGGTGGCGGCCATGGCGGAACTTTGAGCGCCATTATCTTCTTGGTAAAGGCGCGACCAGGCAATTTGGCCTTGGGGGTCGAGCTTGGTCAGCGCGGCGCTATAAATTGACCGCGAAGGATCAGAAAGGGTATCGCCAGACAACAAAAAACCACCATCGGGGGTTGATAAAATTCCATGGGGAACAATTTGGGCCGGCTGCTGATATGTGGCCAAAAAATTAGAACTGTTTTTGAGCCCGCATGTTTCGGTAATAGCAGAGTTAACAATATCACTCAAGGAGGCGGTGGCGCGCAGGTGGGTGGAGGGCCAATAGCCGGACAAACGCAAAGCAGTCGCGCTGGTCAAGAGAGCAACAAGAAAAATAAAACTTAGATAATTTTTTCGCATGACTATATTGTAGCATATTTGGGGGGGGAAGAGAGTAAAATCAAACAAAAAAACACCCGTGACTGGTGGATGTTCTTTTGGAGCGGGTAAGGGGAATCGGACCCCTGTCATCAGCTTGGAAAGCTGAGGTAATAGCCATTATACGATACCCGCGCGGCGGATGGGGATTTAGCCTAAATATCTGGTCGGGGTGAGAGGACTCGAACCTCCGGCCTCCTGCTCCCAAAGCAGGCGCGCTAGCCAACTGCGCCACACCCCGATAACTAACGCGCGCCTGGCGGCGCGATATATTTATTTATGAAATTTTAAACTGGTGCCGAGGGGCAGAGTTGAACTGCCGACGCAAGGATTTTCAGTCCTTCGCTCTACCGCTGAGCTACCTCGGCGCGGTGTAAATGGTGGACCCGGGGAGATTCGAACTCCCGACCCCCTGCTTGCAAAGCAGGTGCTCTAACCAGCTGAGCTACGAGCCCGAAAAACGGTGGGTAGAATTTTAAGCAGCGTTGGGGCGAGGTGAAAAAATACTTACCAATAAATAGTCGATCCAGCCGGTTAAAAGAAAAAAACCGATAAAAAAGAGCACGAGCCCAACAAGTTTATACCCCATGACGGACTCGCCATAACCGGATAAAAATCTTTCGGCCCAGTTCATTCTACCAAGATTGCG
>CAZJMI010000010.1:1527-17149 GCA_964547305.1 uncultured Gammaproteobacteria bacterium | reverse complement strand
GGGCCTCTTTGGAGCCCATGGCGGCAGGAATATCTAGTCCTTTGGGGAGCATGCGGCCGCCGGCGAAGGGGGCGCTAGAGCAAGCTACGCCTGTTGGTCCGACTTCCCGGAAAATCAGGCGCTGGAAGATAGCGGCATCAATAGTAAATCTTTGACCCATAAAACGAAAACCGCTGATGGCTTTAGCGCGATCTTTTTCAGAGGCGTTAATAGGCATAGAGTTGATTTGCGGCGGTTCAAGAGTTTTTGTGAGCTCTACGAAAGCGGAAAATTTGCCTTGGTCGGTGGCGACAGTTTGCAGTGATACAGTTTCGCCATAGGCTTGTTTAACCAGATATTTGAATTGATTATAGTTAATATCATCAGTTTTGCCGACAAAAAAGTTTATGGGCTGGTAGATTTTGTCCCAGCCGGTTTGGTTGGCGGGCTGGTTGAGGGCCAGCGTGATGAGTATACCGGATTTTATTTCATCGGGATTTTCAAAACGGAAGGTAAGACGGCCATACCACATCATGGACTTGAAATAGGTTTGCAATTGTTCGGTTTTGGCATAGTGGCCGCGGGGGATGTATTGAGAATAGTCTTCGTTTAGTTCATAATCCGGGCTGCTCATAAGTGGAGATGGTAGTATTTCTTGGTGGGCAGTAATTAAGGCTAGTTCTTGGTCGACTTCGGTTTGTACAATTGAGGGGGTGGCAACTGTCGGGTCTAGAAGCTTGCTGCCGACGGCGAAAAATCCGACATTACGTTTGGCGGCATTTTCCCACGCGGTGCCTTTGAGGGCGTTGTATTGAGAGAGCGCTTCCATTAACATGCCGGCATTGAGTTGTTTTAATTCGACGGCTAATTTTTGCTCCTCAAGTTTTTCGAGTAAGTCGTTAAACATTAAATGATAGTTGTGTAAAACGGAGTCAGTGGTGATAAAACTGGGGATGTAGTCGTAGCGATTGGATTCGTAGAGTTTGAAAAATTCCGAGCTGGCACTGTTGGGGCGGACAACAAAGGCATTTTTCACGAGTAAGTCTTTGGCGGAAGAGGAGAAAGCGCGACTGGAGGGGTCTAGGAAGCTAAAATCCGCGGTATTAGTGACGTTGCTTAAATCAGGCGCGACCGTATAAGCGGGAACTTGGGGGGCGACATTGACGGGGATTTCGTTGTAAACAGCGAAAGCGCTGGCAGAGGCGGTAGGTGGTGTATAAATAGTATTGATGACAGTGAGGTCTTTGTTCATTATTTTGGTCCAGACTAAATATCCAGCACCAATCACAATGAGCGCGGCCACGATGATGGCGATAACAATTAAAGATATTTTTTTGCGGGGTGGGGCCATTTCGGGGATAGGCGCGGTGGGCGGCATGCTGGTAATTGGACTGACGGGGCTTGGCTGTTGGTTTTGATTTTCCATGTTATTTTTGTTATTAAAAAATGACTTATTTAGTATATCACGGAAAGAGAAAATTGGAACCGGCAAAAGGCGGTGGTTTAAAAAAAATAGACCGTCGCGCGGGGGGCGACGGTCTGGGTAGAGTAAATTTTTAAGATTGCGCGCTGGTTTGACAGGCGTCTTTGACTTTGGCGGCGACAGCGTCCCATTCTTCTTTGGTGTGGGTGCCATCGTCCCAGGGAAGTTTGAGAATATCTACGGCGTGTGACCATGGTGGCAGTGAACGACCGGCTTCAAGCAAAAACTCTTGGTAGCCGGTATGCAGGTCGGTCAGGTATTCTAGAGAGACGCTGGATTCGGCGGCGCGATTTCTTTTGCGCATGCGATCGTGGGCGGTTTGAGCTGTGGCATCTAAAAAAACCATGAGGGTTGGTGGGTGCAAGGTGTGGCACATAGTGTTATAGCACAGGAGGTAGGTCTGATAATCCAGTTCGGAGATATGTCCGTCGCGCATGAGCATCTTGGCGAAGACTAAGTCGCCGCAAAGCGAGCGGTCCAAAATAGCGCCAGCATAGCCGAAGAGTCCGGTGGCTTCGTTGGCGGCGAGTTGTTGCATCATATAGCGCCGATGAAGCAGAAAAATCTGCATGGCAAAGGCATGAGTTTTGGGGTCTTGATAGAATTTGGCTAAATAGGGGTTGCCGGTGTGCCCGTCCCCTACCGGCTCGCCGAGATAGTGCAAATTGAGACGAGAAGAAACTTCTTGCGCGAAAGTGGTTTTACCGCTACCGATAATACCTTCGACCCAAATTAAACTGCCCGTGTAACGCATGGAGTGTATTTTTAAAAATTAGTTATGGAAAAGATTAGTCGCCCAAATCATTTTAAAGCCTGTGGACGGGGTTGGCAAGGGAGAGGGGTGAAAAAGATACAAAGTGTTTAAAAAATGCTATAATAAAAATAATACAATTAACATAACTTTTTATGTTTAAAAAAATCGTTTTATCCGTTGTGATTTTTGCCTTAGTGGCAAGCTTCGTGCCGCCGATGGCGATAACGGCTCAAGCCGCTTTCAGTGTTTTGGTGGCAGAGGGCAGTCTGAATGTAAATGGTATGGTCGCCGCTGCTAGAGCACAGGCCAAAATAGTTTGCGAAGATGAGGGGGGCTATTTTAAAGTGTCGGTGCCGACTAACTCGGTACGTTTTGAAATTGACGAAAACACGGGACAGGTCGCGGGTCTGGGCAAGGTGGTTATCAGCTACAGTCAAAAATGTTCCGGCGAACCAACGGCAAAATTACTGAAGGGTTCGGGTGATATTCACGCGAATTTTGTTTTTTCAGGTTCAAGACAGGGCAGTAATATCAGTGGGCAGTTTGATTTGGGATTGACAGTGCCGGCGGTAGTGTCTTTGTCCACCACGCTTAGGGGCCAAAAATGGCAAGCTAAATTAAGCGGCTCCAATTTTAGTGGCTCATTTAATGTTGTAGTACCGCAATTAGGGTTTTATGCTGAATTGCCATTTAAAATTACAACCGCGCGCGGACAAGCTAAATTTATCTCCCCTGCCCCAGCCAAACAGGCGCAGTTTGGACGAGATTTGGGTGATATTTTAGGCATTATTAATTCTAATAACTATGATACGCGAGAAAAGGGGGTAGCCAATTTAAAATATTTGCGAATGAGTTTGCCTTTTGATAAAAGACCACTTGGCGATATTGATCCGGTACCAGAAATTAGTGCCCTATTGGATATTTTTAATGGCTATATTGCCTGTGTAGAAAAAAATGTCCAAGCCCAAGCCATTGGGAACCCACAATGGGGGGGCTGCTTATTCGCAGCCGGGGATGTTTTGAATAGAGCTGAAATGTACACCAGAGAAGTACGCCCACCAGCGGCGGCGGCACAATTTTATTTAATTCTTTCGAAGATGTGGGATACGATGAGATATTATTCAATGTACGCACCTGAAAAAGTAAAATTTGATAAAGTGGAAAACTGTAATCGCGCGCGGCAGATGCTTTATAAGGCGACCCAGCTGGATAGAAAAAATGAACAAGCTAAACAGATGCTTGAACAATTAAACGGTAAGGGTGGTTGTGATGGTATGCCGTTGTTTGGAATTAATCAGGAACAGATAGACGCTGATAAGCAAAAAGCAATTGACGAGGCAATGAAAAAGGCGCTGGAGGAGCAAGCTAATGAAGCGGCCAAGAAACAGGCCGAGTTTGAACGCAAATTAAATGAGGCCATTGATTCTATCGAAGAGGTGGATGAAGAAGAGGCGGAGGAAAATACAGCGGAAGCGGTGGAAAAAGGCGGGAAAGAATTTGATAAAAATTTGGCGAATTATTTGAATTTTGTGTCCGATATGGCGCGGAGATTATCTAAAGAAAAAAAGGAAGAAATGGAGAAACGCATTAAAGAAGCGGAAAGCGTAAAAAAAGAACTGGATAAAACCACCGACGCTAAGAAAAAGCGTGAGCTGGAAGAAAAACTAAAAGAAGAAATGCGTGCCATGAAAGAAGCCAATGAGGCGGCAGAAAAACAAGAAGTAAAAGAGGCGGACATGGTGCTAATGGCAAAGGATATTCAAAATGGCCTACAGAATGTTAAAACTATAGCGGATTTGAATAAATGGCTGAACAAGCAAAAGTATTTTAAGAACTTCTCGGAATTTACCGAGTGGATGAAAAAGAATCGCAGTATCGGGGAGGTATTTGAGGGCAGTAAATATGGTGGTTTTGACGCGTTTTCGGACGCGGCGGGTATGCTGATTAGCTATTTGGAAAATCGAGAAAAGTTTTCCGAAGAAGACGCGGCTTTGAAAACCTTTATGGATGGGGCCGGTATGATGTTGCTTAATCGTTTGCCGGTTATTCAGGCGGCGGAGCTGGTGGCCAAAGGGCCAGCCTTTTTGGGTAATACGTTGTTAAATATGGCCAGCGTGAGTCAAGATAGCGAGATAAGATTGTTTCTTCAATCGTGGGCGGACACTTATTCTCCCGCTAATGCTTTGGGGAAAATCAACGAATACGGCGTGACTAAAACTTGGACGGATATCGGCGGAACGGTGGTGTACGCTTGGGGTAAGGTAGGAGATGCCGAGGGCGCTGGAGGCACAGCTAACGCTATCTATCAAGCAACGGCGGCGACGGTAGGCGCGACAACAGTCGCGGCGGCTAAGGGCGTGCGCGACATTTTCTATTACGCGGGTGCGGGAATTGGCCAAGGGGCCAGCTGGTTGGTTGGTAAATTTGGATTTTAATAATAAAAATTTTATATAAATAAATTTAAATTATGTTTACATTCATCGTTGCCATGCAACTAGTTACCTCTCTATTATTTATAGTGCTCTGGGGGGTGATTGCCCTATTGATTAGGCGTAAGGCCAAAATTAAAGAAAAGTCCGGTAAGCCGGCTGGTATTTGGGCAAGATTTGTTTGTTTAGGTCTGGATTTATCGGTAATTTATGTTTTATTTAGCCTATTGGCTTATCGTGGAAGTTTAAGTAACGCGGTGACTTTGACGGTCTTTATCTTTTTTGGTTATTTCTTTTTCTTTTGGTTATTACTCGCGACTACCCCGGGAAAGATGTTGGCTGGGATGAAAATTTTACCGAAGGAAGGCACATGGGCGTTAAAAGTTCATCAAATTGTTTTGCGGCTGGTAGGATATGTATTAATGATTGTCGGCTGGTTGTGGGCATTGGGTAAAAATAAGAGAGCTTTGCACGATATTTTCGGCGGCACGCGGGTGATTTACGGTGGGGGCAGAGAAAAGGGTTTGACGCGGGGCAAGAAAGAAAAGCGTTTCGTGCTGGTGGCATTGGGAATTTTTATCCTGTTGTTCGTTAGTTATTTTATTCACGGGTTGGGCGAGTCCCCTGCTAAGTACGCCGAGTCTGATCAATTGAAGCTGGTGGACGCTAACGCGGATGGTACGGCCGATGTTTTGCTATTTGATTTAGATGAAAACGGAACCTATGAAATGACAAAAAACGATATTAATTATGACCGGATTATTGACCAGGCGTTTTATGATTTAGATGACGATGGTCGGGTGGACGCGATTGACATTAATAATGACGGAAACATTGACGGCTATGATTTAAATGGCGATTCTGTGATAGATGAGAAGGTGATGGGCGGGTACATTTGGATTTATTTGTGGAATATTTGGATTATATTGTTGGGTTTAGGATTTATTACCGCTTTAGTAAAAGCCGAAATTTCGGTGGAGTCGGGCGGTAAAAAGATATTTAAAAAGTCTTAAAAAGGAACTATGTCAAAAAACATCAAAATCTTGGCGATGGGGTTCTTGCTGTGCGGAGTGTTGATTTTGTCCGGTTGTGGGGCAAGCGTGCCTCCGCCGGCTGACCAGTCTGATGATGCCGCGGTGGGGCAAGCGGCGGGTACGGGCGCGGGCGCAAAAAACACCGCCTCGCCCGCTCCGGCAACAAAAACAACAAGTGAGACTCCGGCGAAAACGCCGCCCGCGACAACGGCGACAAAAAACGCCGCTCCTGCTCCTACTCCACCACCAGCAGCTACGGGCTACACAGCCACGGGCGGGCTCAAGCAGTCAACTTTGATACGCCTACTTGGTAGTATGGATGAGCTTGATAACTATTCCAATAGCTTAACCCTAAAAGTGGGGGCTGATGGGAAGGTAGCTGGCAGCGCGGTGGTTTTTTTCGATTTTAAGCCCACGTCCAAGGTAGGAAATGGTAAAGATAGTACTATGAATCTGGCCTTTACTGGTACGACTGAAGGGAATAGGATAGGCGGTATAGTGGTGGTGTCAGGAAAAGACGTGAAGGAAGGAACTGGTGAGACAACTTATCAAAACGCAACGAATATGGGCTGGGTGGCGGAACGAACAGGCAACACATTGAACGGTCAGATTTATAGCATACAGACAAGGAATGTTACGATGGAATTTACGGCAACGGTAAAATAAAATAGTCTGCAAGAACCAAAAAACAGCGCTTTAGGCGTTGTTTTTTGTTGGCTCGGGGGCAGGGATTCGAACCCCGGTAAACAGGACCAAAACCTGTTGTCCTACCATTAGACGACCCCCGAACAAGTTATTGGTATTCTAGCAAAAAATAAAGTTTTGTCAATTTTGGACTAAAATTAACTATGGGATAAAATCCCCGCGCGAGCGGGGCTGGCGGGGACAAAAGAGAAAATTATTTAGAAATTGGCGGTCATAATACTAAACGAGTAGAAAGAAAATCCTTCCGCAATATTCTTGGACCATACATTGATGGTTGTGTTGCCCTTCGTAAATACATGTTCGCCATCCATTTCTCCCAGCTTTTTATAGCCTTTATCATTTAAACTGTCAGTGTACCAGGTGATTACTTCTTCGGGAGTAGCTTCTGTGCAGAAAGACCCGGTAAATCCGTTTTGCTCACCGGCATATGCTTCGCCGGTACTCGCGCTTTCTCCGCCTGTGCCAATTGAGATGACATCGCCCGTCAAAGATTCCGGCATAATATACTCTTTAGGGAAGTCTTTCGGTGGGTCTTTTTTGGCGCAAATTTCCGGCCAATCAATCTTGGACGATACGCCCGCCTTTTGGCATCCGGCTCCCAATAGGGCCATACCAAATACTAAGATTAGCAGAGCCAGTAGCGGAGTTTTAAGTGACATAATTTTTTAGTTAGGTTTTATAAAGATAACTTATAATTAAACCTTCAGATGCTTACGCATGGCAATAACGCTGCCCAATATATTGAGCAGTAGAACACCGAGAAGTTCCCAGCCGAAGATTTTCCAGGCGTCGCGCAAAAAGTAAGCGGCCAGATTGAAGTCGGTGATACCAACAAGTTTGCCCAGATAGGGCTGGCAATAATAGAGGGCGGCGATGAAAATACCAGCCTGGACTATGAGGGCGGTGAGCCCGTAAAAAATGCTCTGCCAAATAAAGGGCGCGCGAATAAAGCCGTTGGTGGCACCGACTAGACGCATAATTTCTATGGCTTCATGATAATTATAAATGCCAATGCGAATGGTATTGACGATAATAAGAATGGAAATGAGCGCGAAGATAATGATAACTGCTAGCATAACCCAGCCGACGTTATGTTTGACCTGGTCAAGTTTGTTGGCAATGGAGCGATAATCGTCGTTGAATTTTTTACTCCAGATGAGCTGACTGTATGGCTCTTGGTCGGCCAAGGACAAAATGGCCGGGTATTGTGAGATATCGTGAGCTTTGAGCACCAAGCTATCATTAAGGGGGTTGTCTTTGAGCTCATTCAAAGACTGGCTGATGAGCGGATTGTCGCTTTGGGCGAGTTTAAAACTTTCCAAGGCTTGTTCTTTGGTAAAGATGGTGGCGGATGCGACTTCGGGTAGGGTGGCAAAATTATCGCGGATTTGTGATATTTGTTCGGAGGTGACTTCGGGTTTAAAATAGAGAGCGACGTTGACTTTGTCCATAATTGAGCTCATAACCTCGGTGGTGAGCGCGTTTAATCCAAAAAGGGCGCTGATGGAAAAAAGTGAGAGGCAGATGATAAAAACAGTGGCGAGAGAAAGCCAGATATTGCGCAAGATATTGTTCCAAGCCATTTTTATTTGTCGAGAGAAGCTTTCAAACATGGGGATAATTTATGGTCAAGTTAAATTTAAAGCGTGTAACGACTGCGTTCTTGGTCGGAAACAAGCTGGCCGTTTTCCAGGGTGACGACACGGCGGCGTAAGTTGTTGATAATTTCTTTATCATGGGAAACTAAGACGATGGTCGTACCCAGGTCGTTGATTTTTTTGAGTAGTTCAATAATTTCGCGAGCGTTGATGGCGTCAAGGTTACCGGTGGGCTCGTCGGCTAGAAGGATTTTTGGTTGGTGCGAAAGGGCGCGGGCAATGGCGACGCGCTGTTTTTCGCCGCCGGAGAGCTGACGAGGAAAACGTTGGGCTTTGTCTTGTAAGCCGACAACTTCTAAAACTTGCGGGACGATGGTTTGAATCTCATGGTGACTGGCGCGGCAAACCTCCAGGGCAAAGGCCACATTCTCAAAGACGGTTTTGCGGGGCAGAAGTTTGAAGTCTTGAAAAACAAAACCGATTTGACGACGCAAGAGCGGCACGTCAGCGGATTTGATATGAGTAATATTCCAGCCACCGATGATAATTTCGCCTTTAGTGGGACGCTCCTCGGCGATGAGTAGGCGCATAATGGTGGTTTTGCCGGAGCCGGATTGACCGATGACAGAGACAAATTCACCCGGCTTGATGTGCAGGTCAATATCTTTGAGGGCGTAGATGTCGGGTGGATAAAATTTGGTGACGTTTTTGAGTTTGATCATGAAATATAATGACCTCTTGAGAAAATTTATAAAATAACTTACAATATGGACTAACGAATAACGAGCGGGATTAGTATAGTGGTAGTACGTGTCCTTCCCAAGGATAAAGTACGAGTTCGATTCTCGTATCCCGCTTTTGGCCCGCGTAGCTCAGTTGGTAGAGCAGCACTTTCGTAAAGTGAAGGTCGTCAGTTCGAATCTGACCGTGGGCTCCAGTAATACGATTTAATCGGTGGTCGTAACAGCAAATTGCAAGTATTTTTTGACTTTAGCGGTATCCAATTTTTCCTGCATCCAGTCGGCAAAGGCGGGGTGACGGATTAAAATATGCTCGGCGTGGACTTCGTCAGCGCCGTCGGCGGTTTTTCTGGTATCTAAAACTTTAATAATATGGTAACCGAAGTCGGTTTTTATAAGTTCACTGACTTCGCCCTTTTTGAGTGAGAAGGCGGCGTTTTCAAATTCGGGAACCATTACACCCTTACCAAACCAGCCGAGGTCGCCCTTGTTGGTGGTGACACTGGGGTCTTCGCTGTATTTCAGGGCCAAATCTTCAAAACTCTTATCCCCCGCTTTGACGGCCGCGATAGCATCATTGGCTTTTTTGATGGCGGTTTGATTGAAGTCCTGGTCATTAGCCAGGTTTTCGGAGAGCTTCTTTTCGTAAAGATAGGGCACAATAACTTTTTCCTCAAACTCTTTAACGGTCCAATTATACGAGTCTTTGATAAGTTGTTTCATTTGTTCCTCGCCACCGGCATTGTCCATTACGGTTTTGATTTCGGTGTCAATATCTGTTTGAGCGATTTTAACGCCCTGTTTTTTGGCAACTTGGCGAACGACGACATTTTTGATCATACGCTCAAGGTTGCTGGCTTCAATATCTTTGATAGCCGGGATGGCCGAGTCGGGAGAGGCGTCCTTTTGCTTTTGGTAATAATATACCAAAGTATCCAAATCTTCCTGAAATTCATTGAACCAGATTTTTTGGCCGTTAACCGAGGCGACGGGAAAGTTGATCACTTTAGCCATGGCGCGGGTATAGTTGTTGTACCAATGCTTTTGGTTGAAGCCACGCTCAAAGATGGCCGTAAAGGCCACGAGAGCCATCACGAGGACGATGGCTGTGATAAAAATCCACATTTTGATCCAATCGTCGGCGTGCTGATGCCTTTTCCAGAACATTAGCGAGCTCAATTTCAGCTTAGACATAGTTTTCCGATTAAAGATAGCTTATAAATTAGTGTCTTAATGATAGCAAAAAACGCGGGGGATGTAAAATAAGATAAACTACTTTAGTTCTTGCGCGAAAAACATGCGCCACCAGCAGTAGGCGTTGGCCCAGGGGTCGGAGGTGAAGTCTTGGGCGTTGACGACGGTTGAATTATCCGAGCGCTCGATAAAGACGGCGGTTTCGCCTGGCTTTTGCAAATTGAGTTTGACGCGGGCTTCTTTTTCAAAAAAGTTGTTTGAGAGGGTGCGCTCTTGGGCTTGGCGCAGCTCTTGATTTTGAGATTCAAAGGTGGCGGCCTGTTCTTTGAGGCGGCTGATTTCTCGGTTGACGGCGCGATTTTCCAAATAAGTTTTGGCGCCAGTATAAAGTAAGACCGCGATGACCGCCAACGACAGCCAGGTCATTAGCGTAAGTCCGAAAGAGTGGCGCGCGCGCCAAGGGCGCTTGGATGGCATAGGCTATTTATCTAAAAAATTTTGACAAAATTTTTCTTCGCCGATGAGATTTTTGACCTGACGGATAACTTCAAAAAGGTCCTCCATGGTGGCTTGCTTTAAAATTTCTTCAGGTGTCAGAAAGGCGGATTTTTTATCGTGAGCACGTTTGAGGGCTTGGTCGCGCAATTTGAGCAGCAAGTCTTGAAATTCGCGCGGGTGAGGAATGTTTTTAAGATAGAGTTTGTTTTTTTGATGGCGGTAGGCGTATTCGATTTTGATTTGTCCGTAGCCGCCGAGATTGCCGCCAAAGCCTTTGATCTTGTAAGAAATGTCGCCTAAGCGTTCGTGCATGATAGAAAGCACTTCTTTTTCCAGGGCACTGTAATGGCGATAGATGAGTGTTCTTTGGTCGGTGACCATGACAAAATTGTGGTACCAGCGTAAAAAAGCAGTCAGGGTCAAGACTAGACCAAGGAAAATGAGATAGTAGAAAATAATGACGCCGCCGGTACCAAGGCGGAAAAGCGGCCAGAGCAGTAAAAAGGAAATGGCGATTAACAGGATGGCGGCCAAGATATTCCAACCGAAGGTTAGGGGGTGGCGGCGGATGATTTTTAAGACCCGTTCCCCCGGACGGATTTTTTTGCTAAAATCCATAAGTGATAATTAATTTTATAATACTATGTCAAAAAAGAAATTGCGGATGGTAATGATTTTGGCGACAACAGTTTTGATTCTAATGATGGTGCTGGCCTATGTGACTCCAGCTCTCACCAAATAGTGGCCGAGATTTATTTTTTTAAAACGCTTAAATAGACTGACGGCGGAATATCTACTTTGCCCAAGGACTGCATTTTCTTTTTACCTTTTTTCTGTTTTTCTAGCAGTTTGCGTTTGCGGGTGACATCACCGCCGTAAAGTTTAGCGATGACATCTTTGCGCATGGCGGGAACACGTTCGGCAGCGATGATTTTACCACCGACGGCTGCCTGAACTTTGATTTCGAACATCTGGCGGGACAGATTATCCTTAAGTAATTTTACTATTTTTCGGCCAACAAAGTAAGCGCTATCTTCATAAACAATATTGGAAAGCGCCTCTTGCGGCTCTTCGGCGATTAAAATCTGCAGTTTGCGAATTTGGGCGGGACGGTATTCTTTGAATTCATAATTGAGCGAAGCGAAGCCGGAGGTGATGCTTTTCAAATTATCATAAAAGTCGGCCACCAGCGAGGTGAGCGGTAATTCACATTGGATAATGACATTTTTGGCGAAGGTGGTCATTTTTTGATTAAAATATTTGTGGTTGAGATAGGAGCCGCGTTTTTCACGTACAAATTCCATGATGGCGCCGAGATAATTTTCCGGAGAGACAATTTCCACCTTCATCCAAGGCTCCTGGACTTGTTCGATGGTTTCTTGGCTGGGTAATTCTTGTGGGCTGTGAACGATTATTTCTTGCGCGCCCTTTTTCAAAGTCACCCGATAGGCCACGGTCGGCGCGGTAATGACTAATTTTAAATTATATTCGCGTTTCAAGCGCTCTTGAATGATGTCCAGATGCAGAAGGCCTAAAAATCCGCAGCGATAGCCGGGGCCAAGCGCGCCGGATTGCTCTTGCTCATAACTTAGAGATCCGTCGGTCAGATGGAGTTTTTCCAAGGCTTCTTTGAGCTCACCGAAGTCATCCCCTTCTTGACAGTAGAGGCCGGCGAAAACCATCGGCTTGACTTCTCGGTAGCCTTTAAGTGGCTCAACCCTCTTCTCTTCCATCGCGGCAACAGAGGTGACAGTGTCGCCCACGCGGCAATTGGCGATATTTTTGAGGCCGGTGGCAATGTAGCCGATTTGGCCGCTCTCAAGGGCTTCTAGGGGGCTCAAATGGGGCTTGAAGACGCCGACTTCCAGGGCTTCCACTTGTTTATCGGCGGCGAGCATGAAAATCTTTTCACCTTTTTTAATAGCGCCGTCCACAATACGGATATAGGCCAGGACGCCTTTGTAGTCGTCGAATTTGGAGTCAAAAATGAGGGCGCGCAATGGATGTCGCAGCGTAGCCGCGGCTGGTGATGGAATTTTATCAATTACGGCTTGTAAAAGCTTATCGACATTGAGACCACTCTTAGCCGAAATGCGCAGTATCTCCTCGGGTTCGATGCCTAGCAGTCCAGCCAGCTCATCGGCGGTTTCTTCCGGGCGGGCGTTGAAGAGGTCTACTTTGTTGAGGACGGGAATGATAGTCAAGTTTTGCTCCATGGCCAGGTAGAGATTGGAGAGGGTTTGCGCTTGGACCCCCTGCGTGGCATCGACGAGCAGTATCGCGCCTTCCACGGCGGCCAATGAGCGTGAGACCTCGTAGGTAAAATCCACGTGACCGGGGGTGTCGATGAGATTTAACTGGTAACCCTTCCAACTCATGGTGGCCGGTTGTAGTTTGATGGTGATGCCTCGCTCGCGCTCTAAATCCATTTGATCTAGAACTTGGTCTTTCATGTCGCGTTTTGAAATTGTTTCGGTAATTTCTAAAAGACGGTCGGCCAGGGTGGACTTGCCGTGGTCAATGTGGGCGATAATGCAGAAATTACGAATTTTATCAGTCATTACAGTTCTTCTTTAATATTTTTGTTTTTGAAGGGGTAGATTTTGACCAGCATATTTTTCAAAATCTCAACTTCCGGCATTTTCAGCCAACAGGCCAGGCCGAGATAAACCGCCAAACCGGCGAAGCCGGCTACCACTAATTGCGTGAAAACGCCGATGAAGGTATTCATATTGACCAGCTGCCCAATTTCCAATTTGACCATTTGTAGCACTAGGGTAGCGGCCGCGCTGATGAGGATAATCTTCAAGCCGGAATCAATAATTTTTTTGGTGTCCAGCCAGACTTTTTTGCGGTGGAGCGCCAGCCAGAGCCAAATGACATTGACGATGGCCGCGAGAGAAAAACCCAAAGCCAACCCGGGCGCGCCCAAGAAACGGCTCAAACCGAAAGCTAAAATGATGTTTAGCGCTGCCGACCAGAGGCTGATATAGACCGGGGTCTTGGTGTCTTGGAAGGCATAGAAAGCGCGGGCCAAGAGGGGTAGGAGGGCTTGGGCCCACATGGACCAGGCGAAAAAACCGAGGGTGTCGAGAGTTAGGCGAGTGTCTTGCCAGTCGAAGGCACCGGCGCCGAAAACCACGCGCACGATTTGGGCGCGCAGAAAAAAGATGAAAAAGGATGTCGGGATGACCAGAAAAATAATGCGGCGCAGGGTGACGGAGAAATGTACACCAAAGGCGCTATGATTTTTTTGTGAGAGGGCTTCGGATAGATATGGGAAGCAGGCCATGGCTAGTGGGATAGCGAAAACTCCGATGGGCACATATTGTAAATTGTCGGCTAAATTATAGACCGCCACACTACCAACCGCCAAAGTGGAGGCGATGACAGTTAAGACGACTTTATTGACTTGACCGATAGCCAGGGCGAAGGTACGCGGTAACATTAATAGAAATATTTTCTTGACTTCAGGTAGGCGGTAATCTAAGACGGCGCGCCAACGGAAGCCGGTTTTCATCCAAGCTGGTACTTGTACTAAGAAATGCAGTGCCGCTCCTCCTACCACGCCGTAAGCTAACCCCAGGGGTCCGTAGCGCGGCACTAACCAGGCGATGCCGGCGATGATGCCGAGATTGTACATAATAGGGGCCAAACCATAGGCCGAGAAGCGTTTGAAGGCATTTAAAACTCCGCCGGCGACATTGCTCAAGGTGAAAAAGAGGATACTGGCTAGCATGACGCGAGTCAGTTCTATGGTCAATTGCTGTTTCTCGGGACTGAAGCCGGGAACGATCAGCCAGGAGACTACTTGTGGCGCTAAAACAAAAAAGATGACGCTAATAACCGCCATCGCGACTAACAAGATATTTAAAATGGAATTGGTGATTTTCCAGGCGCGTTCTTTATTTTTCTCCCAAGCTTCCAAAAATATAGGGATGAAGGCTACGGTGAAAGCACCGAGAATTAGGGTATTGAAAACCAAGTCTGGCAAGCGAAAAGCGGCGTAATAGACATCCAGGGTATCCCCCGCTCCGAAAGTGGAGGCCAAAAATCGGTCGCGCAACAGGCCGACTAGTCGGCTCAAAATGGAAAAGCCGGCTAAAATGATAGCCCCGCCAGCAACGGTAGTCTTTAATTTGTGTAAAATTTTACGCAACATTGGTATAAGCAAAACAATATCCGCGCAACCGAGGATTAGTTTCAGTTTAGCAGATAAGCGAATAAGTTTCAATCTAAACCAAAAAGCTGCCAATTAGGGCGGCAGGGTTGTGACAGACTTCGGTAGAAATATGAGGAGAGAGATTTTGCTCCGAAGAGCAATATTTCTATCTTCGGTCTGAACTGCCGCTGGCTAACTGCCAGCTTGCTGGTGATTAATCCTTTTTAAGTTTAGCGAATACACGGATGATGGTCAAATGCGTTATTTCGACCCACAAATAGAATAGGCTATCGCGCGCAAATTTCAACAAAAATTGGAATTCGCGCCACGGCATTGCCGCTGACGGCCTATTTTATTTACGGGTCACCGGGCACAAAGCTGGGGAGTTGAGGCGCGCGACAGTTTGCACTTAAATAATTTAAATTACCGTTGCGCGAGCAATTCCCCATTTTTGTGCCTAGTGATCGGACAGGCGCGTAGTTTCACTCATCGCTGTGGCGGCTAGCAGCTTGGAAAACCGCCACGGCGGCGAGTAAAACGCTAGAAGCGCCTTACTGCCGAGATAAAAGGAGGTTTGTAAAAGAACACTTTTTATCTGAAATAAGCATACCATATTTGATACTTTTTGTCAATAGGCGGGCGGGGGCGGGGTATGATATGATACAAGTGAAGAAACTGACTGATGGTCATTAAAATAAACAAAAAAATAAAGGAGGAAAAATGGGAGGAGATTTGACCGGTCCCGGTAATTTAGTGACCGAGACAATGCCGATTACAGTGCTCAATTTCACAGGAAAGAATTCTAGGAGACACGAGCAGTTTGGGACAATGGATATTCCATTTATGGTGCCGGAACGGGCATCGTGGTCGACGACCGTTGAATTCTATCTCGAGCGGATAGCGCCTCGACGAAGGCCCGATACTATCGTGTGGCTGCCGGTCGGGTACAACGACCGACGCGATACCGCCGACTTCAAAAAGATGCTCGGTGAGCTGTGCGCGATGTTGGGCATTAAGGTTGTTTGCTGGGGACGGCTCGGTCCGCA
>CAZJMI010000010.1:0-1427 GCA_964547305.1 uncultured Gammaproteobacteria bacterium | reverse complement strand
AGCTGTGCGCGATGTTGGGCATTAAGGTTGTTTGCTGGGGACGGCTCGGTCCGCACATGGCGTGTGGGTCTAGCCAACAGCGTTTTTTGTTCTATCGGTCGTCGAAAAGAAAAGTCGCGGTGCAGATGTATAGTGTGTCCGACACGGGTGAAAAAGTCTTGGTCGAGCCGCGCTTGCAGTTGCAAGGCGAATTTCACACTCAATTACCGGTATATATTTTACCGCCAGGCGAGTACGAATACCTTGCGGGTGGTAAAAGGCCCTACCGCTTTCGTATCAACGAGGCGGCGGAAAAGAAGGATATTAAGTAGTTCACGCGGGAGTGTGGGCGCGAAGGAAGCGCGAAAGCGCGAATGGGGATATTTCATCAAGGAGTATCCCCTATTTTTTATTAAAAAAATGCTATGTCTTGTCGGTGGTGGATAGCTGGGCGATAATCTCAAGTTTGTCGGCAGATGGATGCTCCAGCTGGTATTCCATGGCTTGGTCAAGGATTTTTTTGAAGGTGGGACCGGGTTGTAATTTGAGATGAGTGATGAGGTCTTGGCCGGTGACTTTGGCGGGGATGATTTTTTGGTTACCGACAGCGCTGGCTAGGGCGTCAATTTGAGCTTTTAAATCGATATAGCAATCCATCTTGGCTATGCCCGCGGAACCGATGGAGGCGGCGGCGTCATATTGTGATAAAGCCAAAAGCAAATCGCCCCAACCGTCGGGTCGGAAGAAATAATTCTTGAGGGTGGATTTTTTCATCTGGGTGCCGTGGCTGGTTAGGGGCAGCATGTGATGGTCGATGGCCCAGTAAACAGGGTCAATAATGTCATTGGGAAGCTTGAGACGGCGCATAATTTTTTTGGCCATGGCGGCGCCAGCTTGTGCGTGTCCGTTGAAGCGGAGGCGGTCAGTGCCGTCGTGTTCGGGTGTTTGCATGGTGGTCGCCTTGCCGATGTCATGAAAAAGGCCGGCCAATTTCAGACGGATGTCGCTGGTGGGCGGTAATTTTTCTAAAAGTAAATGAGTGTGCGCGTAAACGTCACCTTCGGCATGGAATTCGGGTGGTTGCGGGATATTTTTCAAAGCTAGAACTTCCGGTAGGATAGCTTTTAGAGCGCCGACTTCATCCCATAAATCTAGCGTGAGTACTGGCTGATATTCTAGGGCTTTAATAAGTTCTTTGGAGATGACTTCGGGCGCGACGGCGGTTTTGCGGCGGTTGGTGGAGGCGTCGCAATACGTTCG
Source organism: uncultured Gammaproteobacteria bacterium (assembly GCA_964547305.1). Classification (GTDB taxonomy): domain Bacteria; phylum Patescibacteriota; class Patescibacteriia; order UBA2591; family JBAYNP01; genus CAZJMI01. The sequence goes on along the minus strand of CAZJMI010000010.1, from coordinate 188 downwards.
TAGGCAGCGTGGAGTGTCTGGTTGATCAGAAGATGGCTCTGGCCGAAAGGCTTGCTTGATGGCCTGGAGGGTGGCGGGCTCGATAGTAAAGCCTAATTGAGCTGCGAAGCGTAAGCCGCGGAAAGCGCGCGATAGGTCTTCTTTGAGAATACGGTCAATGGGATTGCCGACGGCGCGGAGTAAACCGG
>CAZJMI010000009.1:0-17503 GCA_964547305.1 uncultured Gammaproteobacteria bacterium | reverse complement strand
CGACAAACAAATCACGGAAAGATTTAATCAAACTTTAGCCTCGGTAGAAAAATTGATGGCAGAATACGAATTCGGTAAGGCAGCACACGAGCTTTATGATTTCGCTTGGCATGATTTGGCGGATGTTTATGTGGAAATTACCAAAAAAGAAAAAAACTTGTCTTTATTGCGCGATATTTATCGCCGTTTGCTGATTTTATTACATCCCTTTATGCCATTTATCACCGAGGAAATTTATCCAGCTTTCAGAAGCGCTGACAGCGACAAATTGTTAGCGGCTGAAGAGTGGCCGACGAGATTTGGGGTTTAAATTTAATTTTTAAAATTATGACAACTGATCTTGAGCGAGGATTTTTCAACCAGTACAACAATCCGCATTTAAAAACGGTCGATAGGAGTTTTGACAAAGCAGCGCGCGGGAAAGATCGTGTGGAACATTTGAAGGGAATGACCAAGGAGGAAGTGGCGCTTTTTAATAAGGAAATAGTTAACGATTGGAATGGCTATCGTCCTGATTTAAGGAGGGATTTTTTACCGGCAGCGAGAAAAAATCTAGACGTGACAACGCGGCAAGGAGACCGTGGTGAGGTGGCTTATTGGGAAAAAAGAACCGAGACAATAACGAGGGATGTAGCCAAGGTTAATAGATTGGAGGGTGCTGATAATTACGTAATTAGCAACTCCAATGAGGCGGTGGCTTTGGAATTTGTGATTCTAAAGGCAATTCAAGATTGTGTCTGGTTGGGTGATGAGGTGACGGCTTTTCCCGCTAGTAAATATGACGATTATTTCAACGGGATAGATTTAGTACTGCGGGTGCATGATAGTGCGGATAATGCCAATACCTGCGAATTGGGAATAGATGTGACGACAAACATGGACGAAAAAAAGGTATGGGAAAAGAAATTGATGCCAATTGAACAAAGATTGCGAGAAAACAGGAATTATTGCGTTAATTACTTTAAAGACATTAACAGTGCTGATGATGGCGATAAGATGGGGCGGGTATTTATGCCGCGAATAATTATCGGCGCGAGTGCGCAAGAAGCCGCGAGACTGGCAAAATTGTTGGTTAATGAACAGGGGGTCGGCGGTGAAGATTGGGAGCCACGGGTTAGAAATTTAATTTTGAAAGAAATTAACGCGCAATTGACGGCACAGGCGAGTATACTGTTGTCGAATAATAGATTGATTAATAATATAGATGAATTTATTGATCCGAGAGAATTGTTGTTGTTTTTGGGAAATAAATTGGATAAAACTGGCAGCGAGGAAGAGAATAAAGTATGGCAAGATAAACTCGATGCCACAGGAGAAGCAAAGAGAGTATGGGCGATGTTGGCGCAATATAGAAGGTTATTAAAATACTTTGTACCAAAAATAAAAACTTCCCGAGGGAGACCCAGGAAGTTAGAACTAAATTCGGTGGACACGCTTTTGAGCGATCCACGGTTACTATTGGCGCGCCGCGAAAGCGAGCCGGCTAAAAAACAGAGCTACGTTTCATAAGGGCGGAGACGCGCAACCAATGGCGCTGAATATAAGCGTTGGTGGCGCGATAAGGGCGGACGGCCAGGATTTTGAATTGGCTCCATCGATTAACTATATCCAGCCGCTTAAGGGAACGATAAAGCTGGGCGCGTACTTGCCGTCGGTTTTTGGCGAAAACACGCCGGAAATAACTTTGGCCGGATGGATATAACATATATGAAACGAGATAGCTCTTGCGGGACGGGGAAGGGTATTTTGGTGACAAATTAACTCCTTGGTTTGATTGTGAAAGGACTATTAGCTAACTACTGATTGAACGGCTAGATGTTAGCAGATTTGGATATTTTGTCAAGGGGCGGGTATTTTTAAAAAATAAAAAGCGCTGACGGGTGTTTCTAATGAGGCGCGGCTGCTTATTCCGCCACGCGGAAGACTTCTTCCAGGCTAGTGATGCCTTCTAAGGCTTTGAGTAAGCCGTCCTGGACCATGGTGAGCATACCGGCGGATTGGGCGAGTTTGAGAATGGCGTTTTCGGTGGCTTGGCTGTTGAGGGCCAAATTTTCTATTTCCGGCGTCATAATCAAAATTTCATAGATGCCAATACGGCCGGCATAGCCCAAACCGTGACATTGGGGGCAGCCGGGAGCGGTATAGAATTTGAGCTGGTCGAGATTGAGTTTTTCGGCGGAAGTGAGCGGAATTTGCGAAAGAATCTCACGGGCGCGGGCCAAGTTTTCGGGGGTGGGAGCGGCTTCTTGACGACAAGCGGGGCAAAGTTTACGCACTAGACGCTGCCCGATAATGGCATTGAGGGCTGGCGTGAGCAGGGGCGGTTTAACACCCAAAGATAAGAAACGGGGCAGGGCAGCGGCGGCACTGTTGGTATGCAAGGTAGAGATAACTAGATGGCCGGTAAGGGCGGCGTTGACGGCAGTTTCGGCGGTTTCAAGGTCGCGGATTTCTCCAACCATGATGATATTGGGGTCTTGGCGCAAAACGGCTTTGAGCGCGTTGGCGAAGCTATAAGATTTGTCTGAATTAACTTGTGATTGATTGATGCCGGAAAGTTTATATTCAATCGGGTCTTCGAGGGTGACGATTTTAACTTGCGGTTGGTTGAGTTTTTTGATGATGGCGTATAGCGTGGTGGTTTTACCGGAGCCGGTGGGACCAGTGGTGATAATCATGCCATTGGGGCGGCGAATTTCGTGCTCTAATTTTTGAAAAGCGGCGCCGCGCAGTCCAAGTTTGTCGAAATCCAGGCCGGTAGCCTCCGACATGAGCAAGCGCATGACCACACTTTCGCCATAGGCGGTAGGCAAACAAGAAACACGCACATCGACCTTGTCGGCGGTAAGAAAAATGGTAAAGCGGCCGTCTTGGGGCTGTTCGGTGATGTTAATTTTTAGGCCGGCCAAGAGTTTGACGCGAGAAATAATTTGTTTCCAAGAATTTTTGTCCAGAGAGGCAACGTCTTGAAGAACACCGTCGAGACGCAGACGGACTTTGATGTCACCCTCTTCGGCCTCGATATGAATATCCGAGGCTTTGGTATCCAGGGCGGTGGCGATGACCAAAGAAATGGTGTCGGAAATGGAAAGTTGCTTTAATTCGCGATCCAAATCTTTAAAATTTTTGACCTTGGATTTAAATTTTTCAATCTCGGAGGCGTTAATTTTTACGCCTTTAATAAATTCGCGGATTTGCGGGAGGCGAGAATACATTTTGAGCGCGGCGTCCATACTATGGTCGGAAACGACGTATAATTTGACGTGAGCGTGCTTGTCGCGCTCAATATCGGCGGCGAGTTGTTTAATTTCCGGCTGGCTGGGATTGACGGCGGCAAGACGGATTTCTTGTCCCAACCATAAAAAACAGATGGCGCGCAAATTTTGGGCGGTTTCGGCGGGAATGAGGCGCAGGGCACCCTCGCTAATAGCAAAGGCATGAAGATTGACGTAGCCCAAACCGGAAGTGGCGGCCAGCTGGCTGGCTATTTTTTCTTTTTCGGCAGTTTCTATTTCCGCGAGCTTATTTTCCAGGGCTTCATCGGGTTGGTCGTTGTTTAAAAGAGAATAATTAGCGTTCATGATGTTTAAGATTAGTAAGATTCCAGGCTTCTTGCCAGAGTTCGTTAGTTTTGGATTGATTCAGGCCGATGACAAAGGATAATTTAGCCTTATCCATATCCAATAGGTCGCGGCAAGTGACAATACCGGCTCGCAGGGCTTGTTCGCGCGCGCGAGAATCCAATTGGCGCAAAACAGTAATGGGATAAAATTTATTCTCTTCGATAATATCGCGCAGACTGGAGCCAGAAGGATGTTTCCAGCTTAAGAGCTTCATGTGTTTGCAGGCAGCATATTGGATAACGTCTTCAGAAAATTGAGTATTGCAAATCAGCCAGGGGAAATTGAAATCAATGCGACAAACGCCGTTGAGGTGGCCCTCCATCAAATCCAGAAAGCGCGCGTAGGTGTAGAGGGCGTCTTTGATGCCGCTACGCAGGCCGTGGCGGTTGTGAAATTTACATTCGCCCATCCAGCATTGGTCTTTTTGAGAAATAATCAAGTCGACTTCGTGTGAGATACAAGCGCCGGGCAAAATATCCGGAATAGAAACTTGATAGCCCTTGAAAGTTAACAGCCGCTGCATATACAGTTCAAAAGTAAATCCAGCGGGACCCATGGACATGAGCGAATCTTTGAGACTGTAGCGGGCCGCAACTAGGGGGTCGTGTTTATCCATGTATTTTAAAATCCAACCCATAATTTCACGGGTGTCAGTGCCTTCGCGTACTTTGTCGGTAATATTTTCGGAAATTTCGCGCGCCAAATTAGGCGTGGCTCCGGCACGAATGGCGGTGCGTTTTATTTTATCGGCATTAAATTCTTGGCGTTCGCCGGTACTTTTTAAAACCCACATAAAAAAATATCTTATGCATATATCATAAAGCATTTTTGAGTTTTAAAGAAGGGGTTGAATAGCAACACTTCGGCTTATTAAGTTTAGCTGTCCCCTGCTTGTCTCGAAGACTCGCGTTCCAGCCCCCAGCGTGGGCTGGCCGCTCCCACTCGGGTTCGCTCGTCCGCCCAGGGCGGACACCATGCCCGCTCACCCTGCGTGAGGGTCTTCTCTGACAAGCAAGGGGCAACAAACCGACAATAACTTAATTGTAGAAAAAATAAAAATCCCTCGCCTAGCATTTCTGCCAAGCGAGAGAAAAATTATAAATAACAGCCAGACTTGAGCTAAAGGTCCAGATATACCAGGCGGCTTGGCTGTGGAAACTCCGCGCTATTACGGATATTAATCCAGCTAAGGTGCCATTCTTCATCATCACCATAGTATAGATATGGGATATAAGAGGCACCATCCGCGCGACACCAGGTAGTACCAGCGAACAGTAGGAGAAATTCTTCCCACTCGGTGGGAATATCTTCCTGTTGTTGTAACATCCGTTCGGCGTGAACCTGACTGGCCGTGATTCGTAGCTTTTCGACGGTATTTTTGTCGAAGATCGATTGGAAAACCAAAGTATAACATAGTATATGTTTTTTGTAAAGCCCTGGGTGATGATTTGGGTTGGAGGGGAAGGGGCACTAATTAAGCGTAGAGGCGCTGTTTGATGAGGTCGATGTCGTGTTTGAGACGACCTTCAAGCTGGATTTTCTTTTCGATTTGTTTGACGGCATGAATGGCGGTGGTGTGGTCGCGACCGCCAAATTCGTGGCCGATGGTGGGATAAGAAGTATTGAGCTCGGTGCGTAAAAGATACATGGCGATTTGACGCGGGAGGGCCAGTTCGCGGCGGCGGCATTTTGACATAACCAAATCTTGCCGATTGAGTTCATAAAAAGTGGCAACAACTTCCAGGAGCTGGCGGATAGTGATAGAGCCTTGATTGGGAGAGCTGGCGGTTAAGGAAGAAAGGATATTTTTAACCGTTTCCATGGTAGGCGGGGTGTTATAAAACTCATGGTAGGCGGCAATTTTATTGAGCGCGCCTTCCAGTTCGCGAACATTGGTTTGGATGTTGGCAGCCAAGTATTGTAGGATGGCATTATCCAGTTTGTAACTATGTTCTTTGATTTTTGACTCCAAAATGGCGATGCGGGTTTCTAGTTTGGGCGGGGCGATATCGGTAATGACACCCATTTGAAAACGGGATTTGAGACGGTCTTCCAGAGTAGGGATTGACTGTGGGAGACGGTCGGAAGTAAGGACAATTTGGCATTCGCGCTGATGTAGGTCATTGAAGGTGTGAAAAAATTCTTCTTGAGTTTGTTCTTTACCCGATAAGAATTGGATATCATCAATGAGTAACATATCGGCACTGCGATATTTTGACTTGAAAGAGTTAATTTTGTTTTCGCGGATGGCTTGGACGTAATCGTTGGTAAACTTTTCCGCGCTGACATAGAGAATTTTCTTTTGAGCATCTTTTTTTAAAATTTCATTGCCGATGGCTTGAACTAGATGAGTCTTGCCCAGGCCGACACCACCATAAATAAAGAGCGGGTTGTAGCGCTTGCCGAGATTTTTGGCGACACCGACACTGGCAGCATGGGCTAAGGCGTTGCCCTCGCCAACGATGAAACTTTCAAAAGTATATTTGGGATTGAGACCAAAGGCGTTGATAACAATAGACTCGGAAGGAATTGCTGTCGGTTGAATTTGAGAGATGGAATCTACCGAATGGTCAGTGGCGGGGACGGGGGCGGCAGCAGGATTAAAAATACCGCTGGATGATGAGCGGCGAGTTTCCACGCGATATTGAGCTTTTTTGGCTTGGTTTTCGGACGCCTCTTTGAGGACGGTTAAAATTGCCTTATGATATTTTTTCTCCAGCCAGGCGTGCGTAAAAGCATTGGGCACACCGATAATTACTTCACCGGATTCCATGTCCCATTCAGAAACAAAAGTATTCTTAAACCAAGTGGTAAAGTTGGCCTTGCTTAGACTTAATTCCAAGTCGGCTAGGACGGCTTGCCATAATTCTTCTTTGGTCATGGGCGTGGAAATGACTAATACTGGCCTCCGGTAGGCGTGATACGTTTAATCTAGCACAGACGCCGCGGGAAGGCAATCATTGGGGGGATAAGCTGTGGGTTATTTGGGGATAGTATAAAAAATTGTGCCGAGCTTGCAAAAAAAAGTCAAACGCGCTAGAATGTTTGGGCATTTATGTTTAGTTAGTAATTTTTACTATGGCCTTACCTACACAGAAACAAACCAAGAGCCATCGTCTGCAAAGAGCCGTACATCGAGCACTGAAGGTCGCGCCGGTTGGAGTTTGCGCCAAATGTCGTAAACCGGTTTTGCCACATCAGATATGTAAGTTTTGCGGTACCTATAATGGACGACAAGCCCTGAAAATTAAAGCAGCAACCGACAAAAGTGGCGCGAAGCCAGTCAAGTCGGCCAAAGCCACCAAAGAAAGCAAGTAAAATTGTTTTCTTTTGGTTTTTAATCATAAGAGCGACAGTACTATGGCCAGCAGACATTTAGCGCGCAGTATCGTAATGCAAACACTGTACCAATGGGATTTCAATCAAGAGAAGGATACTAACCTGGAGGACATTTTGCAGTATAATTTACAGGAATTTTCTCCAAATTTGAAAGATACTAGTTTCGTGCGCCGCTTATTGGACGGGGCGTTTAAATTTATGCCAGAAATCGAGGCTTATATCAGAAAATACGCGCCGGAGTGGCCATTGGAGCAAATTACCATTATTGACCGGAACATTTTGAGACTGGGAATTTTTGAATTGATGTTTTCCAATGAAGTGCCATCAAAGGTGGCAATCAACGAGTCAATTGAATTAGCAAAGACCTTTGGCGGGCCGTCATCGGGAAAATTCGTAAACGGAGTGTTGGGCGCGATTTATGAGCAAGAAAAGAAACCGAGTGAGCTGGCGGAGGGAATTGATGAAGAAGGCGGAAAAGGCGGCGCGGAAAAGGCGGCGGAAGGCACTTTAGCGAGTGGCGAGGAAAAAATAGAAGAAATAAAATAAAATATGTCCGAGTTGGCAGATTTAGAAAAAAGAATAGGGATTAATTTCAAAAATCCGGAGCTTTTAACACAGGCGCTGGTGCATCGTTCGTATTTGAACGAGCATCCGGAAATGAGCTTGGACCACAATGAGCGGCTGGAATTTTTGGGTGACGCAGTACTGGAAATCGTGACGACTGAATATTTATACAATAATTATCCTAATCCGGAAGGCGATTTGACCAATTGGCGAGCGGCGCTGGTAAATTCAAAAACGCTGGCGGAGTGCGCGCATCGAGTTGGTTTGGATGACCATATTTTATTGAGCAAGGGTGAGGCCCAAGATGATAAGAGTAAGGCGCGACAATGTATTTTGGCTGACGCGCTGGAGGCGGTAATCGGAGCGATTTATTTGGACCGTGGAATTACAAGTGTAAAGAAATTTATCAAGAAAAACATTTTAAGCCAGTTGCCAGAAATTTTGGAAAAGGAATTATATATGGACGCTAAAACCAAGTTTCAAGAAGTGGCGCAAGAGAAGCTGGGAATAACGCCAAGTTATAAAGTGTTGAAGGAGTGGGGGCCGGCGCATGCTAAGAATTTTGAGGTGGGTATTTATTTGGACAAGGATCTGGTGGCGCAAGGTGCGGGCACCAGTAAACAGGAGGCGCAGGTGAGCGCGGCGGAAAATGGGCTGAAGGAGAAGGGGTGGTAATTCCGCTTGGCGAGTTTTTGTGCTAAAATGAAGTGGTCTGATGACCATTCTTTTTTTAATTTCGATTCTCAAATATGTATTTGGAAAAAATAGAGCTGGCGGGTTTTAAATCTTTGGCCAATAGGACGGTTTTGGAATTTAAGCCGGGGCTGACCTGCATCGTCGGGCCGAATGGCTCGGGAAAATCAAATATCGTGGACGCGATTCGTTGGGTGACTGGCGAACAAAGTCTTAAAAATCTGCGGGGTAAAAAATCCGAGGATGTGATTTTTTCCGGCTCGGATAAGCGCGCGCGAGGCAATTTGGCGGAGGTGAGTTTATTTTTGAATAATCACGATCATCGCTTGCCGATGGAGTATGAGACGGTGGTCATCACGAGGAGAATTTATCGTGACGGAGATAATGAATACTTGATAAACCAGCAAAAAGTGCGCTTGCAAGATATTGTTTTATTGTTGGCGCAGGCCAATTTCGGACAAAAGAGTTATGGGATTATCGGGCAGGGAATGACAGATTATATCCTGATGTGCACGCCGGCGGAGCGCAAGGAATTTTTTGATGAGGCGGCGGGGGTGAAGCATTTTCAGATTAAACGAGTGGGGGCAATACGCAAAATGATTCGCGGCCAAGAAAATTTACGGCAGGGAGAGATAGCTTTAACGGAAATTGAGCCACGAGTGAAATTGCTAGCGCGACAAGTGAATAAATTAAAACAAAGACAAGAAATAGAGGAGAAATTAAAAGGCCTGCAGCGGGCTTACTACAAGACAATTTGGGAACAGTTAAGCGCGGAACAAGAGAAGCTGGCGGGCCGGCTGGAGGCGCAATCGGTAGATAGAGTTTGTTTGGAAAATGAAATTGGAGAGACACAGAAAAAATTGGATGAGTTGGCGCGAACCGACTCACGCGGGGAAGTTTTTGATAAATTACAAAGTGATTATAATCAGCTGTTGAGACAAAAAGAAAAGCTGATGACCGAGGTGGCGACTTTGAATCAAAAAATCGGGCAAGAATATCATAAGCTGGGACAAGAAAATTTGGCTTGGCTGGAAAACAAATTGCGTGAATTGAAGGCGAAAAAGGCAGGCAGTGAGGAAAAGCTGGAAATATTGAAGAGTCAAAGCGCGAGTAAGGAGGAGCGGCTGAAGGAAGGCGAAAAGGAATTAGAAGAAGGTGGGAAACAACTGGAGATATTACAAAATAATTTAGCAACGGCAGAGCAACAGAGCGCGGCGGGTAAGGGCGGAGAACTCGGTGGGGCATGGCTGGAGGGGACGCGGGCAATTTTGAGTGGCGGTAACGATTTGGAGGGGATTGAGGGCATGGTGGGAGATTTGGGAAAGATAGAGACGGAACACGAAACGGCGTTGGCGGTGGCCGCTGGCAATAAATTGACAGCGTTGGTGACTGAAAACGAGGACGCGGCGATAAAGGCGATTGAATTTTTGAAGCGGGAACATTTACCGACGACAACTTTTATTCCATTAAATAAAATCAGGGCTTACGGGCCGAGCGGGGAGTTGAGCGAGCAGCAAAGTGGCGTGATTGGCTGGGCTTTGGATTTGGTGGAGTTTGAGCCAAGATTTAAAAAAGTTTTTGAATTCGTATTCGGTGGCACCCTGGTGGTTGAAAACGCAGAGGCGGCCAAGCGGGTCGGGGTGGGCCAATGCAGGATGGTGACGCTGGAGGGCGATTTATTCGAACGTAGTGGATTACTACGGGGTGGATACCGAAAATCCGGTAGCGCAAATTGGCCACGCTGGGCAGGCGGAAGGAGCGCGTCAGCATCGCAAGCAGAGGTGGCCGAATTAAAACAAAGAGTGAAACGCGAAACGGAAAGATTTCAAGATTTAGTCAAAGAAGTAGAAGATTCCAATTTCACTTTAAAAGTAAATCACAATAAAATAGAGAGCTTAGAAGAAGAAATCAGCAATAATGGAGCGGAGATAAAGGCCCTGGAGCTAGACTGGCGAGCGCAAAGCGCGGGACCAGAGCAACAGAAAGAGCTAACGGTTGAATTAAAAAAGCGACGAGAACAAGTGGAAAATGATTTGCGAGCGGAGGAAGAAAAAATTAAGGCGCTGCGAGAAAAATTAAGCATATTTAATAGTGAGGAAGAAGAAAAGAAGCGACAGATATTTGCGCTGCAAAAAGCGATGGCGGAAAACCAGCGCTCTTTGGACGAGACAGTTGGCGTTTTGGGGACAACGCGGGTAGAGAGCGCGCGACTGGAAACACGAAAAGAGGACTTGGAAAAAGAAATATGGGAGGAGCTGGGGGCGCGAGCGCCTTTGACGGGAGAAAATTTGAATGGAGCTTTAGTAAAAGCGCAAGACGAGATAAGACAATTAAAGCAAAAGTTGGAAAAAATAGGCGGGATGGATGAGGAGATTGAAAGGGAATACGCAGAAGTTAACGAACGATTTGAATTTATAAAAAATCAGGTGGAGGATTTGGGGGCGACGATTGAAACTTTGAATAGGTTGGCCAGGGAATTGGAAAAGCAAATTGATGCCGGGTTTAATCAGGCGTTGAAAAAAATCAACCAGCAATTTGACTATTATTTTAAAAAACTATTCGGCGGCGGGCAGGCGGGTCTGGTTTTGACGCGGATGGAGGCGGGAGGAGCGGCGGGTGAGGCGGAGGGGACTAGCGACACAGCGGCAGAAGGCGAGGAATCGGGGAGCGGGGTGGAAGAAGAGATTGGCGAGAAAGAGATATGGGAGGGATTGGAGATTGAAGCGGTGCCACCAGGTAAAAAAGTTCGCCATTTAAACGCGCTGTCGGGTGGCGAGAAGTCCATGGCGGCTCTGGCGCTGGTGTGCGCGGTAATTGCCTATAATCCGCCGCCGTTTGTGATTTTGGATGAGGCGGACGCATCGCTAGATGAAAGCAACACGCAAAAATTCGCGGATATTTTGGAACATTTGGAGGACAAAACGCAATTCGTAGCTATTACGCATAATCGGGTGACAATGGAGAAGGCCGGGGTTTTATATGGAATAACTTTGGATAGCGATAATACGTCAAAAATTTTAAGCGTAAGCTTGGAAGAGGCCAAACAAAAAGCCGCGCGGTAAGGGCGGCCGATTCATAAGTTCGGATAATTATCTCTAGCTATGATTTAGAGAATTTTTGTTTTGCGGCGGCGTTTTTTGGTTTTTTCGACAGCGTATTTGATAATTTCGCCGGCGATATCACGGCCAGTGGCGAGGGTAATACCTTCAAGCCCCGGATTGGAATTGACTTCGAGAATTTGAGGGCCACTGTTGGTGCGAATAACATCGACACCGGCAAAATCCAGCCCGCAAGCGGCGGCGGCGGCGAGAGCCTCGGATTTTTCTTCGGGACTCATTTCGGCAATTTTGACGCGCCCACCAAGGTGGAAATTGGAACGGAATTCTCCACGACGAGTGGCGATTCTTTCCATGGCTCCAATAATACGACCGCCGACAATGAAAACACGAATATCGCGACCCTTGGATTCTTTGATGTATTTTTGAATAATGATAGGCTCGGACTCGCCGTTTTTGTTGAGCATTTCAATAACCGATCGTAAGCCGCGTTTACTTTCAACAATGGAGACCCCCTGCCCATGCGAGCCGGAAACGGATTTTAAAATAACAGGGAAAGAGCCGATATCGGGAATTATATCGTCAATATATTGCGCGTGATTAACAATGTAAGTCTTGGGCACGGTGACATTTTTTTTAGTCAAAACTTGCAGAGTCCTCAACTTATTTTTAGCCTTCATGACAGCTTGTTCTTTGTTGATAACCAAAATACCGAGTAATTCGAACTGCCTGATAACCGCGCTACGATAAACCATGTTGCGGCCGGAGGGGTTGGCCTTGACTATAAGGACTTTGATCTTTTTAATATCATGATTTTTGATAAATAACTCCGGTTTGGAGCCGAATTTCATGTGACATTCGTCATCGTGGATTATTTCTATGGTATGTCCCAAGGCTTCGGCTGATTTTTCCATAAAGTCTAAATTTTTTCTGGTGACCTCTCCGATTTTTTGAGGGCGAGCAAAGACTAAAACATGAATGTTCATTTTTGACAAAATTAAAAAACGTTTTTAAATATTTGGGAAATTATGGAAGTAATGAAATTGATGTCGGAGATTTTTTGCCGAATTTCTTTATTGATTTCAATCTGGATAGCCATATCATTTCTTCCATTGTGCTTATGAAATTGAACGGCTATTCTTTTGCTCCAGGCAGCATAGTACTGTCCTATACTAACACCAAGATTATAGCGTGTCAACATAGCCTTTTCCAGTAGCTTTTGCAGCTCTTTGAGCTTGCCGATGGGAAAGGTGGGTGCTCCGGAAAAGCTACCCAGACTTTGGGCGCCGCTGTAAAATCGGAGTTTATTTTTTTTAGCTTTGAGGCCAACGCCAAGATCGATGGCGACATCAGGAAATTTCATGCCATGAATATAGATAATGATAGCCTTGTGATCGGGACTATAGTCTCGAGCTAAAATACAATATTTTTCAATATCAAAAAAGAACGTTTGCATGGCGGGTTTTTTGCGCGACCAAATATGTTTTTCTTTTTTGCGGCTCCAGTAGAGCTTATTAAAGTCTTCGACAAATTCCGGACGTTCGGCGGCCTTGGAGTTTGAGGCTTTAAAATATTTATTATTGATAATTAAAAATCCATTTAGATTTTCGGCGATTTTACGGGCGATTTTTCCGGTACGATAATCATCGCCGGCGGCATGAGGCGCGACGACGACAAAGCGACTGGCGCCATTTTTTTTATAACCATATTCAGTAATAATTTTTTCCGTGGTTGTTATTTCCGAGATTATTTTTGGCATAGCGATTTTAATACTGCTTGCGGCCAGAGGCGCCAATTAGCCCCGCAAAGCGCCAAGGCCAGGGCGTCGGCGGCATCATCGGGGCGGGGTACGGTTTTTAATTTTAATAAAATTTGAACCATTTTTTGCATCTGTTTTTTATCGGCACGGCCGTAATCGCAAATACTTTGTTTGACTTGTAGGGGGGTCAATTCAAGCGTGGGAACGCGGTGGCGCGCCAATAGCAAAAGGATCACACCACGGGCTTGGCTAACAGCCATGGCGGTGGTGACATTTTTGGCAAAGAATAACTTCTCGACAACAGCCAGCGCGGGTTTTTCTGTTTTGATGATTTTTTCTAGGGCGTTAAAAAGCGAGAGCAGGCGATCGGCGGTAGACTCGGTTTTTGAGGTTCGCAGAGAACCAAAAATGCCCGGGCGGAAATTGGGACCGGATTTAATTACCAAGCCGTAACCCAAATCGGCCAAGCCGGGGTCGAGGCCTAGAATTTTTATAGGGGAGGGCATTTTACCAGTCAATGTTGGTGTAGACATTTTCGGTTTCATCGTAGTCTTCCAGGGCTTCAATGAGATTCTCCATTTTGACGCGAGAATTTTCATCAGGCAACGAGACCTTGTTGGTAGGAATAAGTTCGATGGCAGCGGTCTCCAGATTTAAATTAAGTTTGTCCAAGCCATCTTTGAGGGCGGGTAGATTGTCCGGGGTCGTGTAAATGGTCCAACCCTCCTCTTCGCGGGTGATATCTTCGGCTCCCAGTTCGATAATTTTCAATTCTAGATCGTCTAAATCCCCAGTAAGCTCGGCGGCGGCAATACGGATAACTCCCTGGTGCGTGAACATCCAGAGGACGCTATTGATACCGGCAAAGGTGGCACCGGCACGACTTAGAATATGTTTAATTTCGGCGACGGTACGATTCCGGTTGTCGGTGAGACATTCAATTACCAAGGCCGCGTTGTGGGAACCAAAAGCTTCATAGGTGACACTTTCAATGATAGCGCCGCCTAGCTCTCCGGTGCCGTGTTTGATGGCGCGTTCAATATTATCTTTGGGCATATTGCTTTGTTTGGCTTTGTCGATGCAGAGGCGCAATTTAAAGTTGGCGGTGGGGTCACCGCCACCATCACGCGCCGCCACAGTAATCATGCGGGCAAGTTTAGTAAAATTGGCGCTGCGCTTGGCATCGGCGGCAAATTTCTGATGTTTTGTGGTAGCCCACTTTGAATGTCCGGACATAAATTTGAGGATTAAACGCTTCTAATATAGCAAAATGAGATGATTTAGGCAATGCGCGCTAATGGGCGGCTTGGCTTTTCGGTGGGGGACGGTTATAATTGGTGGGTAAAGATTATAATTTTCTTAATTTTTTCTTATGTCGGCAAACATTTTGGACCAACAAGAAGTTTATCAGCAGTTTGACACGGATAATTTGCGGCAACATTTGGAAAATTTTCCACGAGAGTTGGGGCTGGCTGGGGTGGCGGTGGAAAAATGGGAATTGAATTTAGATTTTGATAAAATCGCTTCGGTGGCGGTGTGCGGCATGGGCGGATCTGGCATAGCGGGCAGAATCGCGGCCAGCGTGACGGGTAAATCGGCGCGCGTGCCGGTGACAGTAGTGGCTGATTATAATTTGCCGGCGTGGATAGGGAAAGATAGTCTGGTGGTGCTAGTTAGCTACTCGGGAGATACGGAGGAAGTGTTGAGTTGCGCGCGGCAGGCAAAAGAACGCGGCGCCGAGGCGGCGGTAGTGACGGCGGGCGGAAAATTGGCAGAAATGGCGAGGGAGAATGGATGGCCGGTGTGGGAAATAGATTATGTGGCGCCACCGAGAGCGGCTTTGGCACATTTGTTGCCGCCGGTGATAAAGATTTTAACACTGGTGATGGGGGCTGATTCGGGAGACCGAAATTGGGAAGAGTTGGCAGAAGATTTGAAAAAAATAAATAGTGAATGTGGGGCGGAAGTGGAGGCGGAAAAAAATCCGGCCAAAAAACTGGCAGAATTTTGTCAGCAAAAAAGAGTGACGGTAATTAGCGGGGAACATCTGTTGGCGGCAGGTAAACGTCTCAAAACCCAGCTCAATGAAAACGCGAAACAGTGGGCAGAGAGCGAAGAGTTGCCGGAGTTGTACCATAATTTTATCGAGGGTTTTAGCTTTCCGGTTGACAATCGGGTGGGGACGGGATTAGTAATTTTGGAAAGTGAAAATTACGGGTCACGAACGCGCTGTAGATTGACCTGGTTGCGACAATATTTGAAAACCGGTAATTGGGCAAGTTATGATTTAAAAGTGCCTAATGGACACGGAGGCGCGCCAGGAGAGCTGCTGGGGGCCATATTGATTGGGGATTGGGCGAGCTATTATTTGGCGATGCTAAATAGAGTAAATCCAAGCCCAGTGGAAGTCATCAAAGAGAGTAAAGAATACTTATCCACTTGCCACTAATTGGCGGTGTGGTATAATTAGGTTACAGGATAGATTATTGCCCCCATGCTTGGCAAGAATCTATGTAGCAAAAAACCCGCTGGGAGAGGCGGGGTTTTTGTTTATGGGAGGGGTGGATTTTAGGGGGGGCAGAGATGGGGGTGGCGGTGGTGAAATTATCTAAGGCCAGCACCATATCTCGGGTCGGTGGGAGATGGGCTGGGTTCATCAGAAGTTGGAGTGGGAGTGACTTCGGCGGCGGGATTGTCAATTTTTTTCTGCAGACCGACATAGAAGCCATTGACCAGTTTGACGATGACCCAGGCGGAAAGAATAATGATCAGGCCGATGGCAGAGTTAATTAAAATCTGTTTGGCTTTTTCCACTTTTTTGGAGTCGCCGGCGGAAGTCATCCATTGAAAGCCGCCGTAAATTATGAGGCAGACGGCAACGATGGCCAGTAACCCCATGAGATATTGGATGAGGCCGTTGATAAGCGCCTGGGGCGTCTTGTCAATAATGGGAAGGCCGATGTCGGCGGCAATTTTAGCCAAGAGGCTTTTCGACTCCGCTAGTCCATCGGCGGCGTGGGCGATGGGGATGAAAAATTGTAAAAGCGAATGAAACATGGTGAAAAATTTAAATTGAATAATTTAATTTTACACTATTTTAAAAAAACTAGCACGGGACGGGGTGGTGGCGCCGATGCGCTTCGCGATCGGGGTGGAAGAGTCTCGGGGGGGGCGAAGGAGCGGGCGAGAAGGGGCGGCTGGTAAGAGCGTGTGGATATAACGCAAACAAAACCCAGCCAGGGTCGCTGGCTGGGTAAGAACGGAAATAATTACCTGTAATTATGGTGCCACTACTACGACGGCATCTGTTAGTAGGTCAGTAGTGCCGCCGAGAACTAGTTTAACAATGACCCAAGCGGACAGAATAATGATCAGGCCGATAGCACCGGCCAAGATGGTTTGTTGGGCGCTTTTAACTTTCTTTTCATCGCCGCCGGAAGTCATCCATTTAACACCACCAATGATAACAATGATAACTGCGACTAGGCCCAGAAATCCTAAAACCCAACCCAAGACATTACTAACGGTTGTTGTGACATCAAGCTGGTCTGCGATAGGGGGAGTATATGGCGTGGGCAGGGCGCTTTGCGCAAAAGCAAAGGTGAAGGGCATAAGGATGGCCAGGGCGAGTCCTAGAGTAATCAGCCCGGCTAAAATTTTCTTTTTTCTCATAGTCTTACGTACTTAAATTATAAATTCTTTTTAATAATGAAATACGGGATTATTAAAAAGTAATAAATAATCGACCTTTGGGTTTATGGTTATTTATTACAATCCTAATTTAGTATACCACAAAATTTTATACACAAGCAATTTCAAAAGTGGATAAGTGAAATAAAAAGAGCGGGAAATAAATTACTAGGCGGTGCCGGCGGAGACTAAATTAAAGACAGCGACAACTAGAGCATAACTTAAAAATATAACGACGACGCCCAGCGCGGCCCAGAGAATAGTGTCGCGGCCTTTGGTGACTTTTTTGGGGTCGCCGGCGGAGGTCATCCAAGTCCAGCCGCCATAAAGAAAGATAATCAGCGCGACGGTGCCAAGGAAGCCCAAGAGGTATTTCAAAACAGAGCCAACGAAGTCCGGCAGATTATCAAAAGGCAGAGGATTATAAAGATGCGTGTTGTCTTCGGCGGGCGCGTCATCGGCTGTTTGCGCCAAGACCGGAACAAGATGAAAAGAGGTGAATAAAAATAAACTTAAAATGATGATGAGACATGTTTTTCGAGAGCGTGAAATAGAAGTGGATAACATAGGGTTGGGTTATTTAAAAACTAGGATAAGCATGGAAGTGTGCGCGGGTGGTGGGCGGCTAGAAGGCAATGTTTTTCAGATGATAGGCGGAATCAAGGCCGATGGCATCTTGGAAAAATTGTACGATAACCCAGGCGAGAAGTACGACCAAAAGCCCGAGTATGGTTTGCTTCATGATGTCGGTACCTTTTTTGACTTTGGCGGAATCACCG
>CAZJMI010000008.1:0-17548 GCA_964547305.1 uncultured Gammaproteobacteria bacterium | reverse complement strand
TGCGCGGCGATAATTTTCCCCAGTAGATATTTATCTTGATGGCCAATGGCTTCGTCGGCGGGGAGAACAAAGAGCACAACATCGCAATTATCCAAAGACTTGATAGCTAATTCGGCGCTTTGAGATTCAAGTTTGGCGACTATTTTGGCTTTTTTGCGTAGGCCAGCGGTGTCAATGAGGAGTAACGGTTTATTTTGATAGGTAAAATAAATATCCTGCGGAGTGCGGGTGGTGTGCGGTTGGTCATTGACGATAACGCGCTGTGAACCAAGTAGAGCATTGGTGAGAGATGATTTTCCAACATTGGGGCGGCCGATGATGGCGATGCGGGTCCATGTTTTTAAATCCAAATTTTGAGCTGGTGGAGGTGAAATTTTAGCGACAATAGCATCCAGAAGATCGCCAGTACCAACTCCGTTGATGGATGATATTAGAAATTTTTCTGGCCAGCCGAGATGCTCAAAGGCGGCGTCGAATGAAGAGCGGTGGCGATTATTGTCTAGCTTATTAATGACCAAAAAAACCGGTTGAGTGACGGAGCGCAACAGACGAGCGATGGCTTTGTCTATTTCGGTTAATGGTTCTTGGCCGTCGACAACAAAAATAATTCCGGCAGCGTTGGCTATAGCTTGATGAATTTCTTTGGCTGTGGCCCGCTCTAATTCATTGCCACCGGATTTTTTGAGTTGAGCCGAGTTGAAGCCGCCAGTGTCGACAACATTAAAAACCTTACCTTGCCAGAGACAAGGGGAGTTGTGGCGATCACGGGTGGTGCCTGGGATGTTTGAGACCATGGCCTGCTGCTTTTCTGTCAGGCGATTGAAAAGCGTGGATTTGCCCACATTTTCACGGCCGATGATGGCAATTTCTGGTAATTCGTTGGGGAGCATAATTATTTATCTAAACTGTTGACGCCTAATATAATCACAAAATCAAAGTTTTCGCCAGTCTGGATTTCCGCGGCAACGGAGGAGGGAAGTTTGGAGCTGACATTGGCGGAAAAAAAGTTTTTTAAAGTAGCGGTTTCGGTGGCGTAATCTTTGTTGAGCGTATAGATGACGGTCTTCTCGTAATCTTGAGTGGGGGCGTTACCGGTGCGAGATACTTCAAAACTTTGTTTGGCTAAAATTTGAGATATTTTTCCGGCCAGGCCGTTTTTGATGGTTCCGTTGAGCAAGAGAATTTCGGCTGGGGGCAGGGGGTTTGTGATGTCAGAAGTGCTGCTGGTGCCTGAAATATCCGCAGTGTTGGTGGTGGAAGTGACGGGTGAGGGGTCAACATAACGAGCGGTGGCGTGAGCGGAGGTAACAGTTGCGAGATTGTCTAGGTCGGTCTGATTAAAAATGTCGCGGATGAATTTTGAAATGTCGCTAAAGTCCCCTGATTTTGGGCTTAAGATATAGGCACCGGTGGAAGCATATCCCGCGACCAAAAAATTGTCGGGGGCATCATTGAAATTGAAACTGATAGCTTGGTCTAATTCCGAGTCTTGGATGGCGCGAGCTAGCTGGGAAATTTCTTCCAGTCGCATATTGGTGGCGATGCTGCGTTGTAAGTTGCCAAGCATTTTACTAATACGCGTGGGATTGGCCAGGGTGCCGAAAGAGGTGGCTTTGTTTTTGATGGCTATAAGAATTTTTTGCTGGCGCAGACTGCGGGCGAAATCCGAGCCCTCGCCATTGTTGCCGTGACGGGAGCGAGCGAATTTGAGCGCGGTGGCGCCGTCCATCTTTTGTTTGCCCTGTTTAAAATTAACTACTTGAAATTCAAAATTATTGTCAGGATATTCATGGTCAATAAAAGTGCGGTCGACGGTGACTTCAATTCCACTGAGATCATCAATAAGTTTTTCAAAACCGGAAAAGTCTATGCGGGCATAATATTGAATGGGAATACCGAAAATTCCGCTAACAACCTGACTGGTCAGTTCACCGCCAGAGCCGGGTTCGCGATTTTCGCCGATAGCGTTGATGGCGTTGATTTTGTCCCAATTTTGAGCGTCAACTGGCACATACAAGTCGCGCGGGATGGAAATGAGGGCCAGTTTGTTAGTGGAGGGTTGGAGGCTGACCAAAATCATAGTATCGGTTAGTTCGGGGCCCTCGTGTCCGTAGCCGCCAATTCCCAAAAGTAGAATATTAACACGGTCAGAATCGCCGCCCCTAAGATTACCAACGTCATTAGTCAAATAATTGCGAAAAGCCGCGAAGAGACTGGAAATGCCAATTTTAGGAAAGCGGCCGCTATTAGGATTATTGGGGTCGTTACCGGAGATGGTGATACGCGAAAAAAAGACGATTAAAAAAAGCGTCATAACGATTAACAGCTTCCAAGCCAGGGACCATAAGATTTTTATCTGGCTATGATTGGCGCGGGCGCGTGATATGGGCTGGTCAATATGGTGCGCTGCGGTTCCGGCCACTTGTTTGCTGGAAAAATTTTCAAAAAAGTCCAGATTCTTTTCAGACATGAGGGTATAAAAATTAAGCTTCCAAGCTCGGTGTGATTATAGGGCAAAACGACGGATTTGGCAAATTTTTGTTTTCATGGTAGGATACTAAGAGATTTTGTAAGGTTTGTGTCTGGGGGTGGGGACGATTAGCTCAGCTGGTTAGAGCGTACGGTTCACATCCGTAAGGTCGGAGGTTCGAGCCCTCCATCGTCCACCAATCAAAAGTTAGTTATTTCAATAGAATAATTTAAAACTTGATATGTTCGAGAAAAAAAGTTTTCCCACAACGGGAGGCGAGGGTGGAGTCAATCCTTCTTTCGCCATGTTTGCGATAGAGTTGCTAAAAATAGCTTTTATTTCGTTGGCGATCATTATTCCGGTGCGCTATTTTTTGATTCAACCGTTTTATGTTAAAGGCGCATCTATGGAGCCGAGTTTTCATGATAATGAATATTTGATTATCAATGAAATCGGGTATAGGGTGGGCGAACCCAAACGAGGGGATATTGCAGTATTTAAATATCCCAAAGACCCGACACAATATTTTATTAAAAGAATTATTGCTTTGCCGGGCGAGCGAGTGGTGATTAGCAATGGGGAGATAAGAATTTATAACGCTCAACGGCCCAATGGAATGGTTTTGGATGAGAATGAATATTTACTGCCGGGGATAAAAACCGCCGGTGAGACAGACATGGATTTGGGTTCCGATGAATATTTTGTGTTGGGGGATAATCGTAACGCAAGCATGGATTCGCGAGTCTTTGGCAGTATTGCCAGTAAAAACATTGTCGGTAAAGCTATGCTGCGGGGTTGGCCGCTGAATGAAATTAGACTCTTTGAGACTCCACAGTATAGTTTCTAGATAAGGATTTTATATTTTAGAAAGAATAGATAAATTATATGACGAAAAAATCTAAGGCGGTGACTAAAAATAAGGCAGCGGCTAAGTCCAGCGATAAAAACACTGGCGCTAAAAACAAATCAAGCGCTAAGTTGCCGGTTGTCGCGGCGGTTAAAAAAAGCAGTAACACCAAGCAGCCGCGTTTATTGAGGGGCATGAAGGATATTTTACCTAAGGAGCAGGAATATTGGGAGTGTTTGAAATATAAAGCGGAAGAATTAGCCAGTATTTACGGGTTTAAAAGAATTGACACGCCGGTATTGGAACCGTTGAGCCTATTTTTGCGTGGAGTGGGTGCTGATACCGAAATAGTACAGAAACAGATGTTTACTCTGGATGATGCTGAAGGCGAAAAGATTTGTTTACGACCGGAGAATACGGCTCCGATCGCTAGGGCCTATGTGGAGCACGGGATGTTGAATTTACCACAGCCAGTCAAGCTATATTATTGGGCACCGCAATTTAGACATGAGCGGCCACAGGCTGGGCGGTTTCGTCAGTTTTATCAATTTGGGCTGGAAGTTTTAGGTGACGCCAACCCGGTAATTGACGCGCAGATAGTGCTTTTCAGTTATACCTTTTTGAAAGAGCTGGGAATTTCCTGCTCCATTCAAATTAATAGTTTGGGGTGTCCAACTTGTCGCAAGAATTATAATAAAAGATTGCTGGAATTTTTACGGATCAAAAAAAGATTTTTGTGCGCGGATTGTCAGAGGCGGCTATTGAAAAATCCGTTGCGGGTTTTGGATTGTAAAAATGAAGAGTGTCAAAAAGTTTGTGAGGATGTACCGCAGATTGTGGATTTTGTATGTGAGGAATGCAAAGAACATTTTATTAAGGTGTTGGAATTTTTGGATGAATTGGAAATTCCCTATAACTTGAACTCAAGGGTAGTAAGAGGACTGGATTATTATACCAAGACTATTTTTGAAATTTGGCCCGAAGGGGAAAACGCGGGGCAAGGAGCCCTAGGAGGTGGTGGGCGTTACGATAATTTAGTCGAAGAATTTGGGGGCCAGGAAACCCCGGCGTGTGGGGTGGCCTTTGGAATGGAGCGGGTTAAGGCGTTGATTCGCGATAATGAGTCGATTTTGTTGAAAAAGAAGGGTGTGGAGGTGTTTTTAATTCAAGTGGGGGCGACCGCGCGGAAAGAATGTTTGAAATTATTTGAAAAATTCAGGCAGGAGAAGATACGCGTGGGGGAAGTACTATCAAAGAATGGCTTGCGTCAGCAGCTGGAAGTAGCGGATAAATTAGGAGTTAAATTGGTGGTAATTTTAGGGCAGCAGGAGCTATTAAACGGAACGGCTATTATTCGAGACATGGAGGATGGTTCGCAGGAAATAGTAAACAGGGAAAAAATTATTGAAGAAACTAAAAAGCGTTTAAAGCAACGAGTTAAGAAAATTAAATTGCGATAATTGACAGGGTGACGGGTTTATGGTAGTCTGCGATTAGTCTAAATATTAAAACCTCAATAGAAAGGAGGTAAATAGTGTCGACAATTGAAGTTAAGAAAAAACCAAGCGAATCAGTAGAAAGTCTTTTAAGAAGATTTAAGCGACGTTTGCAACGTAGTCGTATTTTGATGCGGGCCAAAGAAGGCCGGTTCTTTAAGAAAGATTTAAGTAGGCGTAGTATGCGTGTTTCCGCTTTGGCTCGAAACAGTAAGCGAAAAAAAATAGAATATCTGAAAAAAATCGGTAAATTAAAGGAAGAAGAGTCGAGATATTAAACACGCGTTGGTTTCTCATTTATGGAGCTACTAAAATTATTAGAAGCAGATTTAACACAAGCGTTAAAAGCACAAGACAAGGAGGTGTTGGGCGTTTTGCGTTTGTTGATGGCGAGTTTGAAAAATAGAGAGATAGAGTTGCGATCGGAAAAAAGGGGATTGAATGATGAGGATGTTTCCGTAATAATACGGCGCGAGGCAAAAAAGCGGCGTGAGGCGATAGAAATGTTCATAAAGGGCGGGCGGCAAGATCTGGCGGACAAAGATATGGCCGAGGTTAAAATTTTGGAAAAATATTTACCGGCAAATTTGACCGAAGAGGGGGTTAGAGAACTTGCGGTTAAGGTAAAGAATGAATTAAATGCTACGGGCACAGGAGATTTCGGGCGGGTAATGAAAGAAGTAATATCTCGAGTGGAAGGACGAATTGATGGGGGAATAGCAAGTCGTTTGGTGAAAGAAATTTTGAATTAATTTTTTCTAGACGGGGGCGCGAAGTTTTGGTATAATGTTTATGAGTTTTACCAGAGCCAAATTTAGTTCCCATGCTTGTCAAAAGTTTTCGCGGATATAAGTTTATTATCGGTTTTTTATTGTTAGCGAGCCTTTTCGGGCTGGCTTTTTTTGTGCCAATAATGGCGAACGCACAAGAAGGCGGATTAGTGGGGACGGGGCCGACGATCGCGGTTGAGGACACTTTGAATGTAGCGGAGACAGTACAAAACGTAATTAATTACGCGCTGGGATTCTTGGGATTGGTGGCAGTGCTGGTGATAATTTATGGCGGAGTGTTGTGGATGACGTCGGCGGGCGACCCAAAAAAACTAGAAAAAGCTAAAAGAATATTGATAAACGCGGCTATCGGGCTGTTGATTATACTTTCCGCTTGGGTGATAGTGAAATTAATTTTTGGGTTGTTCGGTGGTCGCGCGAGAGATCGATGTAATGTGGAAACAGACACTACGGAAACTTGTTATCGGTCATGTTGTCCGGGTATGCCGCCGGTGGCCGGATCGAGAAGTTGCCAGGCGGACGGATATTGGAGTACTTGCGATGCCAGTTGCGCGGATATTGATTGTGGCTCATGGGGCAGAGGCGGTAATTTAAATATTGATTGGACATATCCGCGGGATGGTGAAATGAATGCTGTTCCATGCGGTCTGGTGCAGGTTTATTTCAGTCGGCCATTGAGTAGCGCTGCGGATGAGGCAGCGGATAATTTCAGCTTGATAAGTTGCGGGGCGGATGGAGAATGTCCAGTGGAGGCGGCAGAAATAGCGGCAGTCAAGGTTGCAGGAATGGCACAAGTGACGGGTGAGGCAAGAAAACTTTTTAGTTTTGTGCCCACCGAAGATTTGTTGGTGAGTACGTATTATCGCGCGAGTTTTAACGGAGGAGATGATGGGGTGCATGATAGTGAGGGTAGGATTTTGATGGGAGATTATAGCTGGAAGTTCAGAACGGGAGCTGAAATGGACGATATACCGCCGACAGTAAGAAAAACCAATCCGGAAAATGGAGCCAGCGAGGTGTGCTTGCCGTTGCAAATTGTTTTCAGCGAAGCAATGGATATGCGTACGGTGGGAGCGGATGATAATTTCGGCACCAATGGGGACGTAGTGTGGGATTGGGACGCGGAAGATATATTTTCCGCTAGCTGGACGCCGAAAGATAATTATCAAATAAGTACTGATTATATAGCGACAGCCAAGGGAAATTCAGTGGCGCGGAGTGAATGGAAGCGAGAACACGAGGCAGATATTACAATGGGTATGCGTGATGTGTGTGGTAATCCTATGGCGCGGGATTATAGCTGGTCTTTCAATAGCGGAGATGATATCAGTAAGGTGCCGGAAATCTACAGTGTGGAAGCGACTGACGCGTATTATAGTGATTTGCTGACAATCAGCGGACAATGTTTGGGCGTGACGGGTAAGGTAAGGTTTAGCGCCGACTTAAATGCCGATGACAAATGTTTTGATACGGTAGCGGTAAGCGATGGTGGTCGGCAAGCATATTTAGCGCGGGGTTCATGTTTTAATCCTCCAGATATTTGGCGGCCGACGGAAATTCAGGTGCGTGTGCCGGCCGGCAGTAGCGGGGCTGTTAATGGCGCGCTCAAAGTTGAGGTTGGTCGTCGGGCAGCGGTAAGTGATGAGGGAATAAATATTTTAAGCCCGCATATAAATTATATTAGTGGGTATAACGCTTCCAGTAATCCGGCGCGGGGTAATACCGATCAAATGATGACTATCGCGGGAGTGAATTTTGGTACTGACGGGCGAGTATATTTTATCAAAAACGGAGCGCGAATTATTGAGGCGCAAGCGCCGGAGAATTGCGGGGATACTTGGCAGGAAAGGCAGATTGTGGTTCTGGTACCGGCGGGATTGGCGGTGGGAGATGAAATTAAAGTGCAGGTGGTAGCCGATGAGCCGGCGGACAAAACTTTAAAACAGAGGAGTAGCAATTTAAAAGATTTTCAATTTGTGACCGCCGGACCGGGCCCGGGAATTTGCGCCATCAATGATGTCTGTGATGATGGGGGTGCCGGCGGTGTAATTGATGACCCGCGGACGGCCATAGGGGTTAATTTTGGCGCTACGGAAGAAAAAATCAGTTTTGGGCCGGATGGACGAGTGGACGCCAGCGTGGAAGATTGGAGCGATACGGCGATTGACACGAAGGTGCCGGTAGGCGTGACAAAAGGCAATAATCCGGTAAGAGTGATGGTGGCAGAATTAGTAAGTAATTATTTCGCGTTTTCGGTGCCATGCGGGACATACGCGTGCGATAGCGACCCGACGACTTTTAGCTGTGAGCCGGGAGCGTGCCAATATGGGTTTGTATGTGGGGAAGATTGCTTGTGTGTCAGGGCCTTATCGGTAGTCGATAAATGGCCGAGCTGTAATCAGGCTTGCGTAAACACGGCGGCGGGAGTGAAACTTAATCAGGCGATTGATTTGAGTACGGCGGATAATTTGGTAGTTTGGCGGTGTGACGATGAAAGCTGTAATACAGGGACGGTGATTGATGGATTGAGAAATTATGACGAAGAAAGTAAGAGTTTAAATTTTGAACCGGGGGCGGACTTGGAAGCTAACGCTTGGTACAGGGCGATTGTCGGTGGGAGTATAAAGACAAACGCGATAGAGACGGGGGTAAATTTGAATTTAAGTGGATTGAATTTTAATACCGATGGAAGCGGAAATCAACCGTATGACGCATATAGCTGGAAGTTTAAGACTCGAGATTCAGTGGCGCCATGCGAGGTGACGCAAGTGGGAATTAGTCCACGAAGATTTGTGGCTAGAGCAGTCGGGGTTAATAATAATTTTTTGGCAACGGCTAGATCAGCCAGTAATTGTGGTGGCGATCCGATCGTTAGTAGGGGGCTTGATTATGAATGGTCGTCGGACGCGCCGAGAATTGGAGCGTTGCCAACAGGCGGATGCGCGGGGCCGCAGTGTCGAGTGACAGTGGGAAGAGACGGAGATGGGGTGGCCTTGATTAAAGCTCTAGTGGATAGAATTTTTGGTACGGCGGAATTTATTGTTGATTTGGCGGAAGACGCGACTTTGAGGTTAGTTAGTTTGGACCCAGCTGATGGCAAGGAAAATGTATGCCGCAATATCGGGATTGAGGGTATGTTTAATTTACCGCTGCGCGGCGGAATGAGCGGGAATTTTCGTTTATATAAATTAAATATGGCCGGTGAGCCGGAGAGTGAAATAATTTCCAGACTAGTGCTTGAAAGCAATGGTAAGACTTTTCATGTTTATCCGCGCGCAGGGCTATTGGATTCAGAAACGAGATATATAGTAGCGATGCGAGAGAGTACAGCCGATGGTGCTGGAGTCAGGGCGCAAAATGGTGCTGGGCTGGAAAATTGCGGCGCCTTAACTAGAGAAAAAACAATTGATGGAGAATCTTGGTGTGTGGCGGCGCTGACTACCGGAGGAACTCTGTGCCGGGTGGATTATGTAAGGGTGGATCCGGCGGTTGAGAGTTTAGTTTTTGGCCAGGGGAGAAATTATAGCGCGTTAGCTTATGGGAATCCGCGAGTGAATTTGAGCGCTACTGATTGTAGTTGGGGCTTTGGGGATGATGGTTTGGCGACAGCGTTGCCAGCGGCGGATAACTCATGTCAGGCGCGAATTACCGCCGGAGAGACAGCGGGGGATACTCAAGTGAAGGCTAGCGTGATAACTGATGATGGAGCTATAAGTTGTGATGATGGCAACGCTTTACCGGGGACTTGTGGTAATTTGACTATTTCAGCTGGCGGGGGATTGGGTGATAATTGTTCACTAAATGGTGGCGCGAGAGAATTTTTTGGTGAAGATGTTTGCGCTATGGATAGCGGATATTTGCCATGTGCCAGCGAATTAACGTGTAGCCCGGATACTTGCAAGTGCGTGAATGGGCGAGGGCTGGGAGAACCATGCGCCAGCGAGGATATTTGTCGGGATGATAATTGCGCGACCAGTTTGGACTTGGCGTGCGCTGGTGAAAATTCTGATACTTGTACCTGCCAATACGTAAATCCGGAGGCAAATATAATCGCGCCCGATCAGTGTACAAATGGAATCGTTAATTTAATTTTTAATACCTTATTGAGTAAGGCTACAATTAGTAGTGCAAATATTCACATTAAAGCTGAAGACGGAACCATTTTCCCGACATTGATAATGGCGCAAGATATTGATATCGATGGAGATAGACATTCAGACGCGACAAAAGTAATAGTCAGTCCGGCCAATAATTTTACGCCCGGTGAAAATTATCAGGTGGTAATAACGGCAGACGTTTTGAGCGCGCACGGAGTGGCGGCTATAGCGGCGGAATTAAATTTCAGATTGAGCGACGCGGCTTATTTCTGTCGAGTGGCCGGGGCGGCTTTCAGCCCGAATAAGTACGAATTTTACAAGAGAAACGAGACACATGAGTTTTTATTGATTCCGACAGCGGCCAATAGAGAAGAGTTAAGTTTAATTGGCGTGACACAGGTTAATTGGGGGGCGGATATTTTGGAACAAATACCGGATAACATAATCAGCATCAGAGAAATTAATCCGGCTATCCCGTCACCGATATTTCCGGTGGTAGAAGTGACTGCCGGTGTGACAAACGGAAGCGCGCGGATTGCCGGAATTTTTGAAGAAATTTTGCCGGAGGCGCCGACAAATCGAGTGGTGGCGATATTGCCAATAACTGTTTTTGTGTGTGAAAACTTGGGTAAGTTTATGTATGAGGCGCCGGATGGAAGTGTTAGTGAGAGTGACTATTTTGAAAATTTTGGTGGGGTGGAGGCGCGAACGAGGTATTGTTTGGACTGGGGAGCTGCTGGGACGGAAGATGATTTGCCAAATTTAGTAATTAGAGCCGGAGATGCTTTTAATGATCCGGATTTTTATGAACAAAGTCATTGGTTAATGGCAGGAGATGGTTTAACCGGCGTTTTGGGGGCGATGAGTTTTAAAAATAACGATTATCTAACCCCGGGGGATTGGTTTAAAGTTAAATATGGCGAGTCTGCCGGCCAAGGGTCATTTGAAGTGGGTGGTTATCCGGCGTTGCGTGAGGGGCGTAGCACCTATGTGGGTGCGACGGATGTGGCATGCGCGGCGGGATGTGTGGTGGACGAAGTCGGAGAATGTGCCGGTAGCTGTGGAGAGAGCCCACGACGGGTGATGACCAACATGCACCTATTGTCTTATAGTGAGAATGCTGATAGTAAGACACAGAATATTTATAATCAACTGCTGAAAAATTGGGAGTTTAATGTCGGTATCGGGCAAGATGCTAAATTGAGGATGACTAGAGATTTGCGGCGATTGTATGACTTGAAAAGCATTTTAGTTCGTTTGAAAAATTATGCGAATCAAAATGGCAATTATCCAAAGTTGGATGGCGGAACATATATCAGCGGTCAGTCGACATCCGTTTGGCCTTCGTGGGGCACGACTTTTTCAGTGGAATTAGGGGGAAATTTACCAAAAGACCCGATTAATACTTTGGGTTGGCCGGGTGTTAATACCGATGGTACTTGTCCGCCAAAGATTGACAGAGAAGATCCGGAATCTCCGGTGGATGAAAATTTTGCCGAATATTCCGAAGTTTCCAGCGGCGGGATATGTTTGCCGGATGGATATGATGCGGCAAGCGGTTGGAATGAAGTTGCTCGGGATTTCAAATGTCCACCTCCGGCGTCGTATTTTTACTTGTACAAAGTGTTAGACAACGGAAATGATTATGGCCTGTATGCCAATATGGAATATTT
Source organism: uncultured Gammaproteobacteria bacterium (assembly GCA_964547305.1). Classification (GTDB taxonomy): domain Bacteria; phylum Patescibacteriota; class Patescibacteriia; order UBA2591; family JBAYNP01; genus CAZJMI01. Next base: position 6,174 of record CAZJMI010000008.1, on the reverse strand, counting down.
TCTGCCGAGCGATTTCGGCGGAAGAATAGAGGCCGAAGGAATTGTCAGTGATGATTGGCCGTGTACCGGTTCCGGATGTGCTTTGAATTTCAGATTGGGAAGAGGTGGTGGGGAGGTCGTTACACCCCCAACGCCTAGATGTAATTTGTTGGTATCAGATGGTGAATGTCCTGGTGGATGCAGCGGGTCTAATGATTATGATTGTTGGTTGGCGGCGCGGCCGGATGATTGGCTGGATAGAATTATAGATACAAATGTGCCAAATGTGCGAATCGCGCGGGTGCCTGACGGCTGGACAAATTCGGCGCCTGTAATAGCCATAGAGTGCACATCTCCGACCGGTGGAACGTGCAACGGAGAAGGGTTTAAAGAAGTTGGTGCGGCGGTGACAGTTTGTCCCGATGTTTTCGCGGAATACACGCCGGGGAGAACGTTGGCGGTGGTGGAACATAAATATTTTTGCGCGGTAGCAAGAAATTCTCGTAATTTGTCAGGATTTTCCGTGCCGACGGAAATTAAGGTGGATCGTGTAGCGCCGACAGTTAGTGATTTTAAAATTTTTGATCCGGTGACAGGGGGACGTAGCGGAGGTCCAATTTCGGTATGTAATAATGGTGATGCTCCGAGACTGGAGTGGACGGCGGCGGATGCTGGTGATTCGGGATTGAAACAGATGGAGATTTGGCGGGCGCCATGGAGTGAAGGGGCTTTGGCAACTCTGGCGGCGGGTGCTACTAACTGGACTGTGCCGGTGAATATAGATCCGGGGACATATACCTATGGAGTGCACGCGATGGATAATGCCGGTAATTGTATGTCGGAATCGGGGGTTTGTGGAGGTGGTGGCAGCACAGAGACAATTGATGTGAGGATAGTGGATTGTTCTCCAAGGTCGGTGACAATCAATAAGACGAGCGGGGGGAGGGTTATTAGTAGTCCCCCAGCTACTCCCAGTATGACTTGTAGTGATGGTTGTACCAGTAAAACGGGTTTGTTCGCTTACGAAATTACGAGTGTTGTTTTGACCGCCGAAGATACTCCCGGTTGGCAATTTGACAGTTGGTCTGATTGTCCGGCGGTGTCCGGAAATGAGTGTACGGTGGATTTGTCCAGTGGCAACGTGGAGGTGGGGGCTAATTTCGTGCGGACTTGGACGGTGATGGTAACGGCAGGTTCCGGCGGCGGTGTGGCTATCACTAAAAATGGCGCCGCTGTCGCAAATCCCGTAGTAATAAGAAATGGTGAAAGTCTGAAATTAACAGCTACCGCAAATACGGGATCTACTTTTGTCAATTGGACGGCGGCTGATGGCGCGACTTGCGGTTGTACAAGCAACGCGACCGTCAATCCATGTAATTTGAATAATATCAGTCAGAATAATAGTTGTGTGGCGAATTTTAATGTGACGACTTATACAGTGACGGCTTCAGCTGGAGCTGGCGGGAGGGTTAGTCCGGAGAGCCAGCCAGCCGTACAACACGGACATGACGCATTGCCTGTCACGGCGTGGCCAAATGATGTATGTTATGATTTCGCAAATTGGACGGGGTCATGCGCGGGGCAGGGCGCGACTTGTACTTTGCGAACTATTACCGCCGATAAAAATTCCACGGCCAATTTTAGAATTAAATCTTTCAGTTTGAATGTGACTAAGCCAAGCAACGGGATGATAACGGGTACAGGAATCAGCTGTGGAACGACCGGCAACGATTGCAGTGAGAGCGGTAATTGTGAGGTTGGTGGACAAGTTGTTTTGACGGTTAGGGCGGATGATGGTTATGAATTTAGCGGGTGGGGTGGTTGTGATTCAGTAAATGGTAGTAACCAGTGTGTGGTTAATAAAAATGGGACGAAAAATGTGACGGCGAATTTCACTCGTGAGCAGTATGAGCTGAGGATTAATACCGATGGCGCGGGTACGGTGAGATTGAGCCGGGTGGCTAGCGGTCCGACGGGCGCGTGTACAAATATCGGAGGAAATAATTATAGTTGTGACAGTAATGTCATAATGACCATTGCGGCAACGGTTACAGGCGCGGGGCGTGTTGAATGGGGCGGGGATTGCGCTGGCGCTAGTGGTAGCAGTTGTACTTTGACTATGAATGGGCCTAAAATAGTGACGATTAATTTTATCGGGCAGAGAAGTTTACGGCTGACTAAGACTGGTGCGGGCGCGGGCAAGATATGTATTAGCGCTAGCCAGTGCCAATCGGCGGCCGGTTCTACTGATTTCGCGGTGGATAATGACGCGGTGGTGACGGTGACGCATGGGCCGGCGGTGGTTGGTGGCGTGGATAAATTTGATAGTTTTACAGATAGGTCAAGTGTTTGTCAGGCGGGTGGGAATATTAACATATGCACGGTGCAAATGAATAGCGGTAGCGATAAAGAAGTTAAGGCACTTTTCCCGGCGGAGTATACTGTCAATATAAAACAGCAGGCGGTTCCGACTGTCGGAATAGGCACAATTAGCTATAGCAGTACTTTGGATGGGGGGACACCGACAGTAGTGGGGCTGCCTTGTTCCGGTGCCAGTTGTCCAATTACTTTTAAACAATTTGAGGATATTATTTTAACGGCTAGAGCCAGTGCTGGCATGAAGTTGGACACTTGGGTAGGGGATGATTGTACGCCAATGAGTGGCGATAGATGTTCCATTAATAATCTCGATGGTCCTAAAACTGTGACGGCCAAGTTTAAGGATGGGGTGTATCCACGAGTAAATTCTTTGAGCTTTGCTGGTAGAAGCGAAAGAACAATTTGTTTGCCTTCGGTTCATCCGTTTGTGACTATTCAACATACCTATGATGATTTGCCAGAGGGTGGCACGGTGTGGACGCAATTGTATATGAGTAATGATAACGGAGAGCACTGGAGTCATCCTAGAACTGTTGCCGCGGGTAGTGATATGCTGGTGGTTGATCCGCGCGTGGCCCCTCAATCTTATATGTTTGGCATACATGTGGAAGACGAGGCTGGTAATTGTATTACTGAACAGGGTAAAATTTGTGGCTCTGTTCCTGAAGTCGCACCCAACGACGGTATCACGCGGACACCGGTGGAGGTTTTGAGAGTGAATGTGTGTACTGAAGACGAAATATGTAGTGCGAGCGGGGCTTGTATAACATTGCCGGTGGGTAAAGTAGTTTTTGTGACGGGAGGCACGGTAGCTAATTCTAGTATGCAAGGAGGAAAAACTGACGGTCGGATTCGGTATGGGAGTTTAGTTGGAGTGGACGCGGCTGATGCTATCTGTAACGATTTAGCGCGAAGTGGTAATGCAATTCCAGTTTCTGCCAAACCAAGTGCCACTAATAGATATAAGGCATGGTTATCGGGGGTTAAAGATGGTGTAGTATATTCCCCTAAAGATAATTTTGTTAGAAGTAATTCTCTGCCGTATTTTATATTAGATGGCACCATAGTGGCTTATAATTGGTTGGATTTAGTGACATATAATGCGCAGGGCAGACTATTGCCGCACGCGGTGGATATGACGGAAAACGGCGAATCTTTAACTGACGAATATGCCTGGACGGGTACCCAGTGGGATGGAACTAGGCATTGGTGTGGACTATTATCTGGTAATTGTGGGGGGGGAGAAAATGAAATGGTCTGTTATGACTATCAATGTGGTCTGAACTGGGATAACAATAGCCCCGAATTAGATGTAGATTATCCTTGCGGGAATATTTATACTGGACATTCTGGAATGGGTATAGTTAATACGGCCAGTGCTGGATGGACAAAGGATGCTTTTTGGGAGGCAAGAACTATGTATCCCGATAGAGATATTAATAAGGATAATAACTGTGACAAAGCCTTCCATCTCTACTGTTTCCAACAATAATTTAAATCAGCTATAATTTAACCTATGTTTGACGATCAGAAACAACCGCAAAATAATCCAACTTCTGTACCAGAGGATATGTTTAGTGTCGACGATAAGGGTGGGCCTATTAGTGGAGTTTCTCCGTTTTCGTCGGCCTCTATAGACGCGGGTCAAAAAGAATCGCCTTCAGCGGGGGCGGGGCCCGTGATACGTACTATGGCGCAAGATAGGGAGGGGCTAGCGATGGGTGGCAATGCGGCAACAAAAGCGACTGTCATTGATGCGGCGGGAGCGGAGGCCGATCCATGGTCTAAGCTGGATCCAAAAGAAAGGGCAGCGCTGGAATCTATACAGTCTGGCGTAGGTAATAGATTGATAAAAATCTTTGTATGGGTTGTGATAATAGTAATATTGGCGGGAGGGGTTTACGCGGCTGTGCGGTGGGTGGATTGGTCGGCTTTGAAAGGTGTGTTGATAAAGGAAGAAGTGGTAATAAGTGATAATGCGAGTGAGGTGGCAGCCGAGGCAAACGATTATTTGGAGGCGGCGGTCAAAAAAACCGATAATAATAGTATACCGGCTCCGGTGGACGATGATGCTGACAGAGATGGTTTGTCTGATGAGGAAGAGGCGGAACTGGGAACCAATATTAACGAGCCTGACAGCGATAGTGACGGACTGTCAGACCAGGCGGAGGTAAAAACATACAAAACCGATCCGATGAAGAGCGACTCTGATGGTGATGGATATCCGGATGGATTTGAAATACGCAATGGTTCGGATCCGCTTGACCCGAAACCAGACGCTTCATTATTTAAAGTGGATGTAAGCCACTTGGAGCAAGCAATACCAAGTAATTAAATTTTATATGTTTGAATCTGGTGAGGCCAAAGTTCCGAATTTAGGAGCGGAGGAAAAAAATAGTGAAAGTATGGCGCCTAAGGCGGAGGGCGAAGGTGTTGATAAGGCGGTAGAAGTTCCAGTGGCGGCGCCAGTACCAACCGAGCCATTGGTGGTGCACACAATGCCAAAAACTTATTTACCGGAAAAAACAATAGTGGGGCATAAGTTGTCTTTGGTTTGGAGGTGGGTGATTATAGGAGTTTTGTTTATCGGATTGTTGGCTGGTGGCGCGTATGCCTTTTTGAAGTTTTATGTGAAGACTCCGCAGACACCGACAGTGGTAGAGACATCGGCTAATAATGCGGTGGCGGTGGAGGCGGCGACTTCTACATCGGATATCGTAAAACTTTCTCCAGCGCAGATGGTGCAGGGGCAGATTGGCGAACTGGGTGATGTGGCCAGCACGGTGAGTTTGAATCTGCCGGAAGGGGCCCTGATTTCCACAGAGGGAGTGATGTCGGTTTTTGGACAGCTGGTACAGGGCGGGTCGGATCCGACTTTTGAATTGGTGGGTGGGACATACACTTTCACGCCCCCAGAGTTAAATCTAGCCAAGTCTGCCGAGTTAACAATGACCTATAAGGAGAATCTAGTAGTGACGGATGCTGAAAGTTATCTGCGGATTGGATATTATGCCGGTGGCGCTTGGCATTCGCTGGAAACACAAGTGGATACGGCACAAAATACGGCGCGGACAACTTTGAACGCATGGAAGGGGCATATTTATTCTTTAATCATTCCAAAGGAGGTTTTAAATACTTTAAAACCGGAAACACAGCTTTTGAGCCAGGACAATATTATTGTCAGTCAGGAAATAATACGAGGGGCAGATAAGGACCAGGATGGGTTGTCGGACGCGGAGGAGGCGGTGTATCAGACGGGGCTAGAAGAATATGATTCGGACAAGGATAGCTATAATGACGGTTTGGAGGTGGGCCAGCTGTATAGCCCAATATCCGGTCCGAATGTGACTTTGAAAGAGACGGACTTAATTACTAAATATGATAATCTAGCTGGCGGATATAGTATTTGGTATCCGATGGCATTTAAATTGCAGGCACCGAGTACGACAACGGGTGATTTGCCGGTGAGCTTTATCTCTCCAGCAGGGGATGAGCTGTTTACAATTTCCGCGCAGCCGAATCAACAAAATTTGACGGCGGCAGAATGGTATTTGAAACAGGCAGAAGACATGGCGGTGGGGCAGTTAAGGCAGTTTTCGGTGAATGGAGTGGAGGCGGTGTGGAGTGTGACTGGCAAGGAAATTTATTTCAGCCATAAACAGAAGATCTATATTTTGGCTTATAATACCACGGATAAGGATAAGGCTAATTTCACGACTACGTTTGAGATGCTAATAAGGGGGTTGGAATTTAAAGACTAGTATGGTGGTAGAAGTTTATAATTTGACGCGGCAGAAGGTGTCAGTGGGGGAAATA
>CAZJMI010000007.1:0-19802 GCA_964547305.1 uncultured Gammaproteobacteria bacterium | reverse complement strand
TTCCGCCGCGCCCGACCTGACAGTCCAAGCCGCCGAATATCTGCAGGGCTGGCAAAGAGCCAAAGCGGACTATAGTAATTTATTGCGGGATTTGGACGCGCGCAAAAAAGATATTGCCGAGGCCGCCAGTTTAAATTTAATCTTGGGAATTCTGTCGGTACATTTGAACTTCAAAATTGCGCTGCAACATATCCCGCCCGAACAAACGGAATTGGATTGGGTGGTTGGTATTGTGCATATTAAAAATCAGCTGGACGAATTTTTGAAAAATCTGGGCGTGATGGAAATCGTAGGTAGCGGGCAATTTGACCCGGCCAAGCATGAAGCTATCAGTCAGGAGCAACGCGAAGAAGTGCCGGACGGCGAGATTATTCAGGAAGTGGAAGGTGGTTATATGTGGAAAGATAGAGTTATCAAACCAGCGCGTGTAATAGTCAATGTTAAATAAATTAATAAGTTAATAAAATAATTATGTCAAAAATTTTGGGAATCGATTTGGGCACGACCAATTCGTGTATGGCCGTGATCGAAGGAGGCGAACCGCGGGTCTTGGAGAATAAAGAAGGCGCGCGCACCACGCCATCCATTGTGGCGGTGTCAAAATCCGGCGAGCGTTTGACTGGTCTGTTAGCGAAGCGTCAAGCAGTCACCAATCCGGCGAACACGGTTTTTTCGGTCAAAAGGCTGATTGGACGTCATTATAATGACGAAGAAATTAAGCGTGATAAGGAATTGATGCCGTACAAAATCAACCAGGCCGGCGATGGGGTAAAAATCACTTTAGGTGATAAGGATTTTACGCCGCAAGAAATCTCGGCTATGATTCTACAGAAATTGAAATCCGATGCGGAGGAAAAAATTGGCGAAAAAATTACTGAAGCGGTCATTACTGTGCCAGCTTATTTTGATGACGCGCAAAGACAGGCCACTAAAGACGCGGGTGAAATCGCGGGATTGACAGTCAAAAGAATTATTAACGAACCGACCGCCGCCGCGCTGGCTTATGGTTTTGATAAAATGAAGGGTGAAAAAATCGTGATTTATGATTTGGGCGGTGGAACTTTTGATGTTTCGGTGCTGGATATCAGTGACGATACGGTGGAGGTCAAATCCACAACCGGCGATACGCATTTGGGCGGCGACGACTTTGATCATGTGCTGACTGGCTGGATTCTGGACGAGTTCAAAAAAGAAAATGGTATTGATTTAAATAAAGATCAGCTGGCGTTGCAACGGCTTAAAGAGGCGGCCGAAAAAGCCAAAATTGAGTTATCCACAGCGCAGGAAAGTGAAATTAATCTACCGTTTATCACTTCGGACAGCGATGGACCAAAACATTTGGTTTTGAAAATGACGCGTTCTAAGCTGGAAGAGCTGGTTGGCGATTTAGTGGAGAAAACTTTAGTGCCATGTCAAAAGGCGCTTAAAGACGCTGGGCTGACGGCTAAGGAAATTGACGAAGTAGTGCTGGTAGGTGGACAGACACGCATGCCTTTGGTGCAGAAAAAAGTGGAAGAATTTTTTGGTAAGAAGCCGAATATCTCTGTTAATCCAGATGAAGTGGTGGCTATTGGCGCCGCGATTCAAGGCGGAGTTTTGGCTGGCGAGGTTAAAGATGTGCTTTTGCTGGATGTGACGCCACTGTCGCTGGGTATTGAGACGCTGGGTGGTGTGGCCACGCCTTTAATTGAACGCAATACCACTATTCCACATGCCAAGTCGCAAACCTTTTCCACGGCGGCGGATAACCAGACCTCGGTGGAGATTCAGGTTTTACAAGGTGAACGACCGATGGCCTCCGACAATAAAATTTTGGGTAGATTTATTTTGGATGGTATTCCGCCGTCACCGCGCGGTGTGCCACAAGTGGAAGTGACCTTTGATATTGACGCCAATGGCATTTTGAATGTCTCGGCTAAAGATAAAGCCAGCGGTCGTGAGCAAAAAATCACCATCACTGCATCGGCTGGTTTGTCAAAAGAGGAAATTGAAAAAATGAAACACGATGCCGAAGCGCATGCTGATGAAGATACAAAGAAAAAAGAATTGATTGAGGCGCGCAATATCGCCGAGAGTTTGATTTTCACTGCCGAGAAGGCGCTTAAGGATGCTGGTGACAAAGTAGCAGCGGATGTCAAAGCCGCCGTGGAAGAAAAAGTTGCCGCCGTGAAAAAAGCCAAGGATGGTGAATTGGTAGAAGATATTAAAAAGGCCAGCGATGAGTTGGGCGCTGAAATGCAAAAAATCGGCAGCGCCATGTACGGTCAGCCGGGTGCCAATGAGGCGGCCGGAGGCGCCAGTGAGAACGCGGGCACGACAGATGGCGCGTCGGGCGAAAATGATAAGAAGGGCGCGAGCGATGAGCCGGTAGAAGGTGAAGTCGTGGACGATAAATAAATTTTTGCTTGTCAATTAATCATAAATTTATGTCTAATTTTGAACGGCTCGCGATGGATTCCGGTTTGAGCCATCGCGATACAGGGGCCGATGTTGAGCGGGGCGAAGAAGGAAAAGCTCCCGAAACAAAAATAGCCAAATTGGCGGAAAAAATATCCAGCCTGGAAGGGGAGCGCGATGCTAAAATAGCGGAGATGTGGGTTGATTTTGAGGCCTACAATAACTTGCCGGTTAAAAAAAGAAAAAAGAAAATTCAAGAAGCCGAAGAGCGCGATGAAGCCCCAGGTCGTTGCTATTTAGAATGTGCGGGAGCGCAAGATATCGTCATGGTGACGGGTGGCCAGGGTTATTATTTCAAAATTGAAGCGTTGAACGGAACGGAAATCAGGATAGCGGAAAGTGACTTACTGACGGATATGCGCTGGGGGATATTTTATAATTTAAATCATCAAATCGCGGCCAAAGATGAAAATAAAAAATATAATAATTTTCGCGCGCGCTACATTAAAGCGTATTATGATAAAAAAATAGCCGAGTTGAGAGAAAAGCAGCTGATAATTCAAAGATTGGAAATTGATGATGTAGGGTTGCGGGATAAGCTATTAGGTGAAGCGTATAGAGAATTTGCTCGGCGAGAAGAGGGCGAGAGAAAAGAAAAAGCCGGGTTTATTTTTGAAAAAATAGTGTCCGGTATCTTGCAAAAAATATCCTTGGAGCTGGGGGAAAAATATGGTTTTGAATTTGTGGAGGCGGACGCGATTGATGATGTGGAGTCAAAGGCCGATGGTATTATGAAAATCAAGGGATATCATCGTGGTGCCGGAGTGGAGGAAAGAGAAGGGCTCGACAGATATGAAAAAAAGAAAGGTATTCAGCTGACATTGGTTAATAACGGTGATGAAAAATTTAGAGTTAAACAGCGGCAGATCGAGAGTGTCAGAAAAAAATTGAAAGGTTTAAAAATTCGTGAGGCCAATATAGACGATTTGGTTTTGGTCAGCATTGATTCCGGGGAGAGAGAAGTAATGAAGAGCTATCATGTCTGGCAGATGGATAAAAATTCGCCCGGCGGACCGGAAAAAAAGTTCGCGGATGGAAAGATTATTATGAATATTTTGCGGCAGATATTCTTTGGGACAGAACTGGATTTTGATAAGAGAGAAGATTTTGAAGTGGCGGTGGAGACATATTTCCGCACGAATAATTATCAGGCGTTTAAATAAATGAGCAAAGATTATTACAAAATTTTAGGTGTAGATAAAAAGGCCAGTCAGGAAGAAATTAAAAAAGCTTTCCGTAAATTGGCGCATCAGCATCATCCCGACAAAACAGGTGGTGACGAGGCTAAATTTAAAGAAGTCAATGAAGCCTATCAGGTGCTGGGTAACGCGGAAAAACGCCAAAAATATGACCAATATGGTACCGATTTTGAGCAAATGGGCGGTTTCGGCGGGGGAGCCGGTTGGGATGATTTCATGCGGGCGGCGCGCGGACAGGCTGGTGGGTTCGCCAATGGCGGGCGGTCTTTTCATTTTGGTAATGTAGATTTAGGAGACTTGTTTGGGGATTTTTTTGGGGGTGGAAGTCAACGAGTCTCAAGAGAAGAACAAAGAGGTGACGATATACATTTGGCCATAGAGCTGGAATTTGAAGAGGCGGCCAAGGGCGTGGAGAAAACACTGTTGCTGGAAAAGATGGTGACTTGTCCACAATGCCAAGGCAATGGAGCGGCAAAGGGTAGCGTGCTCAAAACTTGTAATCAATGTGGCGGTAGTGGGCGCGTACGACAGGTGCAAAATTTTATTTTTGGTCAATTTGCCACGGAAGCGGTTTGTCCGCAATGTCATGGGCGCGGACAGCAGCCGGAAAAAGTTTGCAATCAGTGCCGCGGGCGGGGGGTTGTTAGGGACAAGGTTAATTTAAAAGTTAAATTCCCGGCGGGAATTGATGCCGGAGAAACTTTAAAACTGGTTGGCAAAGGGCAAGCAGGCGAGCATGGCAAAGCGGCCGGTGATTTATATTTGACAGTAAGAATAAAAGAGCACCTGTTGTGGAAGCGAAATGGGTATGATGTTTTTTCCAAAATAAAAATCAACTTCTCACAACTGACTTTGGGTGCTATAATTAAAGTACCAACTTTGGAGGGAGAGGTGGCTTTGAAAATCCCGGAAGGAACGGCCAGCGGACAGGTTTTTAAATTGCGGGGGCACGGGGTAAAGCATTTGCATAATAGCGGCAAGGGGGAACATTTTGTGGAGGTGGCGGTTGTTGTTCCTAAAAAATTAACGCGGCAGCAGAAAATGGCATTGAACGATTTGGCCGCGGAGGGGTTATAATTATAGGTGATAAAAATAAAATGAATTTTTATGCAACTGGACTTCAGTCAAGTTAATTTAGCGGCTCCCAGCTGGGACATGTTTGTGATTTTGTTGGTCGTAGTTTTGGCGCTGATTTATAGCGCGCTTTTGGGAAAGAATCGTATTATAGTATATTCTTTGGGGTTGTATATCGCTTTGGCATTGTCACAGCTGTTGGCGGCAACTCCGTGGGGCGGGATGACTCTTGGTGTATATAATATTAGTTTGCGGGCGATAGTTTTTGTGGGGCTGGCGGCAATATTGTTTTTAGTGCTGCCGAAGATCCTTCCTGGTAAATTGGGCGAGAGCCATCGGCGTAGGAAATTTTGGCCGGGAGTGGTGGTCGGCATTTTTCATGTGGGATTTTTGATTGGTCTGATTTTGAGCTTTTTGCCCGGTGATTTTGTGCGTTATTGGTTGCCTTTATCGGGGCAAATTTTGGCCGCTCCGGTGGCTTTGTTGGCTTGGGGCACATTAGTGATAATTGCCGTGGCAGTAACGCATAAAAGGCATCGGGACGAGTAAAAATGGGCAAAAGGGTAAAATCCCTTGACTTTGTAAATAAAGAGTGATAGGCTAAGGATATTAGTCATTAAATCAAATGTTTTAAAAAAATCACCATGGAAGAACTAATTAACCACGTGACCGTGGTCCACAAAATCTTACCGGCGTTATTTAAGGATCTAAGCCCGCGCGAGGAGGACATTTTGGTGTGCCGCTATGGCTTAAGGGAAGATATCGTCAGCCAGAAACGTTCACGGCAGACATTGCAAGCGATTGGCAACCAGTATCACATTACGCGAGAACGGGTGCGTCAGATTGAGGGTTTCGCGGTGAGAAAAATCAAACATTCCAAGGCTTTTAAGCATGAGTTTATCGCTTTGAAGAATTTTATTTTGGAGGCGATGAAAGATTGCGGCGGAATAGTGGAGGAACGGTTTTTCGTGAAAGAATTAGTAGAGCGCTGTAAGGTGACCTTAGAAACCGCGGAGAAAGATATTTTGGTTTTGAAACAAATATTCGCCTTCGTGTTAGCTTCTTTGATGGGTGACGCGGTTGATAGTTTGCGTAATCGGGCAAATTTTCAAAGAGCTTGGAAACTAAAGGAAGCGAATATGGATTTGGCGAACGCGACGATCGATGCTTTGACGGAAATGATTAAAAAAGAAGATGAGCCAATAGAAGAGGTTGATTTATTGAATAAATTCAAGCGTACGAGTTTTTATCAGGAGAATAAGAAAAAATTGAGCGATAAGAGTATCGTGGCTTGTCTGCACTTGAGCTCTGGCCTAGATTATAATGTTTTTAGTGAATGGGGCATTGCTTCGTGGGGCCTGATTTCATTAAAAACGGTTAATGACAAGATCCACTATATTTTAAAGAAAACCAAAAAACCGTTACACTTTTCGGAAATTACAAATTTAATTAATGAAAAGGGTGCGGCTAATTTTATGGCGCATGGCGCGACGGTGCGTAATATTTTAACAGCTGAAAATCGCTATGTATTGGTAGGCCGGGGAATTTATGCCCTGGGCGAATGGGGCGCGGAAGAAGGCACGGTGAGCGAATTGATTGAGCGTATTTTACAGCGCGTTGATGGGCCGGTATCGCGCGATGATATCGTGGACGAGGTGTTAACGCAGAGGATGGTTAAACGTCAGACGGTTTTAATCGCTTTAAACGACACAGATAAATTTGTTAAGGTCGGGAGCGACAGTTACGGCTTGAAAAAATAAGCCGACATTAAATTACCAAAGGAGGCCGCATGGAAATTATTTTAGACTTTAGCTTTTTTGAGGAGCTAGTTACGTTGCCGCTGTATTTGATTGTTTGGAAATTATTCATTTATGGCGGCTGGGTGGTGGTCCTCTTTTTTATTTTTGTGATTTGGTATACGTGCTGGCTGAAGAAAAAGCAAAAGCTTTTTTTAGGGGGTGTGACGTATGTATTGTTGGCGGTGGATGTGCCGAAAGATAATGAATTGGGGCCTTTGGCCGTGGAAAACATATTCGCGCAATTGGCAGCGGCAGAGAGTGGCGCGAAAACTTTTAAAGAAAGAAATTGGCGGGGGGTAATGGAAACACCGGTAAGTTTGGAGCTAATCAGTATGGAAGGCTATATTCAATTTTTGGTTCGCATACCGGTAGAATTGAGAGATTTGGCGGAAACGGCGGTTTACGCGCAGTATCCGGACGCGGAAATTACCGAAGTGGAGGATTACGTAGGGGAAGCGCCAACGAATTTTCCCAGCGCGGAGCATGATTTATGGGGAACGGATTTAGTGCTGTATAATAATACGGTTTATCCGATACGCACATACAAGGAGTTTGAGGATATGACGGCCCTGGAACGATTCAAGGATCCGATGGCGTCAATTTTGGAGGCGATGAGCAAAATAGGTCGCGGCGAGAATATTTGGCTACAAATTTTATTGGTGCCGGCGCAGCCCGATTGGGTGAAGGAAGGTGGAGATGTAATTAAAAAAATACTGAAGATTCCGATAGTAGAGAAGCCTTCGGCTTTGGATACAGTATTGGACGCGCCGTTACAAGTTTTGCGTGGGGTGCACGAGCAAGTTTGGGGTAATGTGTCGGAACCGCCCAAAGAGCCGCAACCCGGCAAGCCGGGAGATTTGACTCCTGGTGACAGAAAGGTTTTGGAGGCGGTGCAGAACAAGATGTCAAAGATAGGCTTTAAAACTAAAGTGCGTTTTGTCTATTGGGGTAAAAAGGATGTATTTTCTAAGGGCAGGGGAGTGGCGGCTTTTATGGGCGCATTTAAGCAGTTTAGCTCGATGAGTATGAACGGTTTTATGCCAGATAAAAAAAATAAGACTTCTGGTGAAGGGCTTTCACCGGCCAAAAATTTGGCGGAGAAACAAAATAATATAATAAAATATTACGCGGCACGGGCGTTTCATAAGGGTGCCAAGCCGTTTATTTTGAACACCGAAGAGTTGGCTACAATTTATCATTTCCCAGTTAAGGCGGTGAAGGCGCCGCTACTGAAGATGGCGGAAGTGCGTCGCGGCGAGGCTCCGGTATCGTTGCCGATAGATATACCGTGGGTATCTGAAGAAGCGGGGGCGACAGAGGGGGGCGAAGCCGAAGAAGTGAAAGGCGCTCCGCCGGAAGATTTGCCGACAGGCTAGGATAGGTGGTAAAATTGATTTTAAATAAAGTAATATCGCATATAAAATGGCCGGTAATGAGGTGACAATTTTTGCCGAGACTAATTTCCGTAATCAGCGGGTACGTTTTGGTATTAAGCGCGATGATCGAAGACGGCATATGTATATCATTGGTAAAACCGGTATGGGTAAGTCGGTTTTGATGGAGAATATGGCGATCGCTGATATTATGGCCGGCGACGGGGTGGCGTTTTTGGATCCGCACGGTGAGGGCGCGGAGAAATTGTTGGATTATGTGCCGGCACATAGGATCAATGATGTGATTTATTTCAATCCGTCTGACCGTGATTGGCCGATAGCTTTTAATGTGATGGAAGCGGTGGACTCACGTTATCGGACGCTAGTGGCGTCGGGAATGATCGGGGTGTTTCAAAAAATTTGGGCTGATTCTTGGGGGCCGCGCTTGGAATATGTGTTGCGTAACGCTATTTTGGCGCTTTTGGAATATCCGGGGAGCACGCTTTTGGGAATCATGAGGATTTTGACTGATAAGGAATTTCGAAAAAAAGTAGTGGAAAAATTAGCCGATCCGGTGGTGAAATCTTTTTGGGTGGATGAATTCGCCAAATATCCTGATAAATTCGCGACGGAAGCGGTAGCGCCAATTCAAAATAAAGTCGGGCAATTTTTGTCCAGTCCGGTGGTGCGTAATATAGTGGGCCAAACGAAGTCAAAGTTGGATTTGAGGGAAATTATGGATCAAAAGAAAATTTTGATTATGAATTTGACCAAAGGCGGGATTGGTGAAGATGTGAGCCATTTGTTGGGCGCGATGATGATTACCAAGATTCAATTGGCGGCGATGTCGCGAATTGATACGGCGGAAGAAAATAGATCTGATTTTTATCTATATGTGGATGAGTTTCAGAATTTCGCGACCGATTCATTCGCGACAATTTTGTCCGAGGCGCGGAAATATCGTTTAAGCCTTATTATGGGACATCAGTATATCGCGCAGTTGAACGAAACGGTACGAGACGCGGTTTTCGGTAATGTGGGCACAATTGTGACATTTCGAGTGGGCGCGGTGGACGCGGAATTTTTGGAAAAAGAATTCGAGCCGATTTTTACTATGAATGATATCGTAAATCTGCCAAAGTGGAGTGTATATTTAAAGTTAATGATTGATGGTATTTCGCGAGATCCTTTTAGCGCGGCAACTTTACCGCCACCAGTCAAGCCGGACAAAAGTTATCGAGAAACGATTATTAAAGTATCGCGTGAGCGCTATACTACACGGCGGGAAGTGATCGAGGAGAAAATCGCGCGCTGGAGTGGATTTGGCCCTGAAATGGAAGAGGAGCGGAGCGCAGCTGGCGGCGGAAATGGCTCGATGGGAAGATCGCGAGATGGAGGCGTAAAACTTTTCAACACTAAATGTTGGGCGTGTGATAAGGATATTCAGGTGCCATTTGAGCCGGATGGTGTACGACCGGTTTATTGTACAGATTGTTTAAAATTGGTGCGGGAGGGTGTAATTAATGAAAATGAGGTAGTGCAAAAAAAGAGAGCCGCGATGGCACAGACCGCGGTTAACCCCGCATTGGCGCCCAGGGAGCCAGTATTGAACAATACCCCGGCGCCGGCAATACCCGTAGTGCCGATTAGTAATCTTTTAAATCAAAAGCCGACTTCGTTTAAAGGCGGGGGTGGTAGATAAATATCAATTGACACGGTTTGTAAATTGTGGTTAGATTGAGCCGAAAGTAGTTTTTTGATAACCGAAAAAATCTCAAGAAAGGAGGGGATGGTGTTGTTTTATCGAGTGATGATTATGATTGACGGATACGAAGTCATAACGAAAGTCCCCACCTTGGAGTGGGCTAGAGAGGCCAAGCGCAATAAACAGAATGCTTGTGTAATATCGGTCGCTGGCGGTTTTGAAGTAATTAAGCCTAGAGGTATGTGCCGAGTGTTGAAAACACTAAGAGAATTGTCGCAAGCAGAGGATTTTCGCAAAACTTGCGAAGAAGAGAGCGCGTTAATAGCTGTAGTTTCAGAATCAGAAATTCGGATCAATAAGCTTTGGCAAGGGGCCGAATTCGATGACCCTGGCGAAAAAAATTCTATTCCGCGCAAGCCTAGGCTAAAAAAAATGGTCAAGCCAGAAAGGGCGGCCGCTTCTGACGGGCGCAAGAGGTCGCGGCCGGAGCTTGGCACACTGTGCGAGATAGTTTGTGAAAACTGCGGAGGGCCATACACTTTTGAGTATTATGACACTATGCACAAAACGTGCGAGTATTGTCGTAAAGAAAACAGGGAGAGGCACGCGCGAGAGAATAAACGAGCCAAAAAATCGAGTCGTAAATCCTCGGGCAAAAAACTGTCAGGGAATATGTTAGCTATCGGGGCATTTCAGTGGTCATTTAACCCGGAGAGGACACTTGGCGATATTATGGTCGGAAAGAAAGGGCTTGTGTATACTGGCAATTTCAAATTTAGTAATCTGTATGACGAAGACTGACAGGCCCGAAAAAAGTTCAATTGGTAGAATCATGTGGCGGTTCGTTAGGCGGGCCGCCATTTTTTATTTAATATGGGTATTCTCAACTTGCAAAAAGGCCCGGGGTGGCCTATAATGGCTAGAGTATTAAAGCTTAAATATATGTGGACGGCCGCGCAATTACGGCAGAAATACCGGCAATTTTTTGAGAGCAAGGGGCATAAAGTCATACCCGCGGCTTCTTTGATTCCCGAAAACGACCCCACGGTGCTCTTTACCACGGCCGGCATGCATCCGCTGGTGCCGTATCTGATGGGCGAAAAACATCCCGCCGGCGCGCGTTTGACTAGCGTGCAAAAATGTATCCGCACCGGCGATATTGAGGAAGTGGGAGATAAATTTCATCTGACTTTTTTTGAAATGCTGGGCAATTGGTCGCTGGGTGATTATGGGAAAAAAGAGGCGATTGAATATAGTTTTGGATTCTTGACGGGCAAAGAGTGGTTGGACTTAGATAAAGATAAATTAGCGGTTTCTGTTTTTGCCGGTGATGAGGATTCGCCGTTTGATGATGAATCTTTTGAAATTTGGAAAAAATTGGGAATACCAGAGGCCAAAATCGCGAAGCTAGGCAAGAAAGATAATTGGTGGGGGCCGGCTGGAAAAACTGGACCATGCGGACCAGATACGGAAATGTTTTATTGGACGGGAGGCGAGAAATTGCCGGATAATTTTGACGCCGAAGACGCGCGCTGGGTGGAAATCTGGAATGATGTTTTTATGCAATATTATAAAACCGCGGAGGGCAAATATGAGTCGCTTAAACAAAAAAATGTGGATACGGGTATGGGGTTGGAGCGCACGCTGGCGGTTTTGAATGGGCTGGATGATGTTTATCGGACGGATTTACTGTGGCCGATTATTCGGGAGATTGAAAGACATTCGTCGGAAGGTAAAAAATATGATGATAGTGACAGGGCTAAAAAAGCCATGCGAATTATCGCCGACCATATCCGTACGGCAGTTATGTTGGTGGCCGACGGAATTTTACCTTCTAAAACAGAGCAGGGATATGTTTTACGTCGTTTAATTCGTCTGGCGGTAGACAGATTTATGGAACTTTCCATTATTCCAACCGTTCAGCCCTTAGTTGCGACAGTAGTTGAAAACTTGCAAATCCAATATCCGGAGTTGATAGATAGACAAAATGATATTGCGAAAATTATCAAGGACGAAGCAATGTCATATTATCAAAAAATAAAAGAGGCAGAGATGACAACTTTGCCAAAATTTTATGATTTATTGCGACGCAGGGGAAAAACTCCGCCCGAAGTTAGGGCTAAGTCAGATAACCCAGAAATAAGCGATCCTACAATAAATAATCAAATGTTTGAAGAGCTTGGTGAACTTGCTTATGATGTGGCACGCGCGGAAAAGGGTTTACCGCTTGAGATTATTTTTGAAGGATTAAAAAAAGCGGGATATTTTATTTTTGATGAACAAGCTGGTTGGGAACATTTTAAAAAAGGCTGGCAAAAAGCCAAAAAGCGCCATCAAGAACTTTCTCGCA
This sequence comes from uncultured Gammaproteobacteria bacterium, assembly GCA_964547305.1. GTDB lineage: Bacteria > Patescibacteriota > Patescibacteriia > UBA2591 > JBAYNP01 > CAZJMI01. Next base: position 7,845 of record CAZJMI010000007.1, on the reverse strand, counting down.
CCGCCTCGGCGGGGATGTTTAAGGGCGGGCTGGCGGATGATTCCGAAATGGCGGCGAAATATCACACGGCGACGCATTTGTTGCAGGCGGCTTTGCGGCTGGTGCTGGGCGAGGGTGTGGCGCAAAAGGGGAGTAATATCAACAGCGAACGGATGCGTTTTGATTTTACTTATGGAGAAAAAATGACACCTGAACAGATAGCGGACACGGAAAGAATAGTCAATGAACAAATCGCGGCGGATTGGCCGGTGATGTGTGTGGAAATGTCGCTGGAGGGGGCGAAAGCGAGCGGCGCTACGGGTCTTTTTGAAAATAAATATGGAGATAAAGTAAAAGTCTATACTATCGGTTTGGAAGAGGGCGCCGGCCCGGCATTCAGCAAAGAAATTTGCGGCGGACCGCACGCGGCGCGCACCGGCGAGCTGGGACATTTTCGAATTTTGAAAGAGGAATCATCTTCGGCGGGCGTGCGGCGGATTAAGGCCGTGTTGGAATAGGGTTTGCGCCAAGGTAGGTGGGCGCGCGAAATTTAATTTATAATTTTCAAAAATATGCTGGTAACTATTATTGCTTTCGTAATTATTCTGGGAATTTTAGTTTTGGTTCATGAGCTGGGGCATTTCGCAGTGGCGCGCTGGTTTAAAATTGGAACGGAAGAATTCGGTATGGGCTTCCCGCCCAGAATTTGCGGATGGCGCAAGGTTAAAGGGCCAGATGGAAAAGTCGCAAAATATAGATTTTTTTGGGGTAATAAGCCGGTGGAATCGGAGGATACGATTTTTTCTTTGAATTGGATTCCGTTTGGCGGGTTTGTACAGATAAAAGGTGAAAATGGGGAAATAGCCGCGGCCGGAGATAAAAAATTGAAAAATGGCAATGATCCGGTTGTGGCGGTGGAAATGAAAGAAGCAGTGCCGGATCCTGATAGCTTCACCGCGCGGCCAAAATACCAGAAAGCTTTGGTGTTGCTGGCTGGCGTGGTGATGAATTTTATTTTGTGTGGGGTGCTGCTGGCGATCGGGTTTGGCATCGGAATGCCAATGTCCACGGATTCTTTGGCCGGGAAGGCGCAGATTAGCAATCCGGCTTTGTCGATAGTGTCAGTAATGCCTGATTCTCCGGCGGAAGAGGCCGGATTGCATTTGGGAGATGTGCTGGTTTCGGCCAATGGGCAAGATTTGACCAATACGGATCAATGGCAAGCGGCGACTAGCGATTCAGTGGGGCAACCGGTGGGGGTAGTAATTCGGCGCGGGGGAAAGCTGATGAATATTACGGCGACGCCGAAGAGTGCGCAAGATTTGAGTTTTTTGTCTGCGGCGGAGAAGGCTCAACTAGGGAGCAGGGGATTTTTGGGAATATCGATGACAATGATGGGCGAAGTGAAATATCCTTGGTGGCAGGCGATTTTGGAAGGATTTCGAACGGCGTGGATAGTGTGCGTAAATATCGTGGTGATTTTGTATACGATAATAAAAGGACTGTTTACACATGATGGTGCCGGATTGAGTTTGAGCGGGCCGGTGGGTGTGGCAGTGATGACGGGTCAAAGTTTGCAGGCTGGGTGGATGTATCTGGTACAGTTTGTGGCAATTTTGTCGGCTAATTTGTGTATCGTGAATCTTTTGCCTTTGCCGGCGCTGGATGGCGGGCGATTGTTGTTTTTAGGTATTGAGGCTATTCGTAGAAAGCCGATGAAACGGGTGGCGGAAAGTTGGGCGCACAGTATCGGGTTCATTTTGCTGCTGCTTTTGATAGTTTTTATTACTTATAAAGACGTGGTAAGATTCGGCGGTAAGATATTGAGTAGTTTACGAGGAAGCTTGGGGGCATAATTTAAAAATATGAGATTAGTATTGGAAAATAAATTTTCACAGAATCTGCCGAATTTAATGCGGGCGTGTGGTTATCGGATGGAGGGGGCGAGAGATGGGCAAGAGAACTTTACTCGGCTGATAGGGCGTAATCCATATCCGCATTTTCATATTTATGTTGGCGAATATAATGATGAGAGATTGGTTTTAAATTTGCATTTGGATCAAAAGGGGGCCAGTTATAGCGGGCAGACGGCGCATAGCGGAGAGTATGGAAATGAGCTGGTGGAGGGCGAAGGAAGGCGGTTGACGGCTATTTTGAGGGGGTTGGCGAGTGATTAGGCGTGCATTTGAGAATAGCGACAATAGCTGGATTTAGTGGCCAAAGTGTTGTATGATGACAGCTTGAAAGAGGTTAAGTAAGCAGGAGGGGCAAATAAGCAGTTGAAACCAGGGTATGTGGAAGAAGCTGTTCGGAAAATTTTCTAAAGATATGGGGCTGGATTTGGGTACGAATAATACTCTGGTTTATGTTGCCGGTAAGGGGATTTTAATGAATGAGCCGTCGGTAATAGCGATTAACACCAAAACAGACCAAATTTTGGCTATTGGCGAGGAGGCAGTCAAAATGTTGGGTAAGACGCCGCCACATATAACGGCCACCAGGCCTTTGTTGCATGGAATTATTTCTGATTTTGAGGCGGTGGAAAAAATGTTGGGATATTTTATTGATAAGGTACATAAGGAGGGTTCGGGGTTATTCGCGCATCCGCGAATCGTGACCTCGACTCCGATAGAAATTACGGGAGTAGAGAAAAAGGCGATTGAAGACGCGGCTTTGCAAGCTGGCGCGCGAAAAGTATATTTGATTGAAGAGCCACTGGCGGCAGCCATTGGAGCGCGACTGCCGATTCAAGAGGCGGCGGGCTCGATGATAGTTAATATCGGCGGCGGCTTGACGGAAGTGGCAGTGATTTCTTTGGGTGGAATCGTAGCCGGAAGATCAATGACCATCGCAGGTGAAGAATTCAATAAAAATTTGATTCATTATGTGCAGGTAGAGTTGGGAATTTTGTTGGGAGAGGGCACGGCGGAGCAGTTGAAGATTAAAGTAGGGTCAGCCTGGCCGCAAAAAGAAAATTTTGAAGCTAAAATTCGTGGACGGGATGTGGCCTCCGGTTTGCCGCGCGAGACGATTATAACTGACACACAAGTGCGTGAGGCGCTGCAAAGACCGTTGAAAGCGCTGGTGGATGATTTGAAGGATGTATTGGAGATGACCCCTCCGGAATTGGTGGCGGAGATTTATCAGAAGGGGATTGTGTTGTGTGGTGGAAGCGCGCTGTTGCGCGGGATTGATAAATTTATCGCGAATGAATTGAATATTCCGGTGCATATAGTGGATGACCCTCAAACAGCTGTGATCCGTGGGGTGGGCGTGATATTGGAGAATTTTGACCAACTCAAAGGAATGCTGACTTCATCAATAGACGACGAGATAGATATTCGTTAGTAATTTATTCATTATGCTATATTTCCCCAGTCGGCGCAAAAGAGCGGGTCTCTGGTGGTCGGTGGCAGGCGTAATAGTACTGATTATTGTTTTGAATATAGCGCCAGCGCGAGGCGCGCTACAGAAGTTTTTTGGTCCGGTGGGCGGAGGACTGGTGAGTTGGAGCGGCGGGCTTAGAGATTGGTTTGACGGAATGCGTCCGGCGGCCGAGATTGAGCATGAAAACGAAGATTTAAAAAATATTAATGCCGATTTGTTGGCGGAAAACGCGCGCTTGAAGGCCGTGATGGAGGAAAATAAAATTTTGAGACAGCTGGCTGGATTGACGGAAAAAGTTAAATATGATCTAGTCATGGCGCGAGTAGTCGGAAGGGTGCAAGAGTTGCCGGGGGCGGACAAAACTTATTTGTTGGATCGTGGACGAGCAGATGGATTAAAAAAGGGAATGCCGGTTATTAGCGCGGTGGGAACGAGTATGGATGATGATGAGGCGTCGGGCGGATATTTAATCGGTAAAATTTTGGAAGCCGATGAGAGCTGGTCGCAGATGTTATTGATTACCGATTATAACAGTCACATAGCGGCAACAGTCATGAATGTAGGTGGCGAATTGGATTGCGTGGTGTCGGGAAAGCACGGCTTGTCGTTGGAGGCGGAATATTTACCGATTAATGAAAAGATAGCAGCGGGAGATTTGCTCGTGACATCAGGGCTGGAAACGCTAGTGCCGCCCGGTTTACTGATAGGGCGTATTGGTGGAGTGCAGACCCAGCCGGGGGATTTGTTTCATCGAGTTGACGTTGAACCATTGGGCAAATTAACGCAAGCGCGCTGGCTGATGGTAATTAAAAATTACGCGCAAAAAAATGAGTAAGGGTATTAGATGGTTAATTTCTTTGTTGATATTGGGTGTGGTTTTTTGGCTGCAAAGAACTATATTGAGTGATTGGGGATGGTTAAGTAATTTTAATCTGATATTAGCAGGAACTTTGTTTCTAGTTTTAACGAGTGACAGCCACGCGTGGTTGTGGACGGTCGTGGGTGGAATTTTAATGGATAGCTCGTCGACGATGATTTTTGGTACACATCTAGTGATTTTGGTGCTGGTGGTTTGGGTGTTAAAAATTTTGCTGCGGGAAGTTTTTTCACAATTGTCATGGGGCGGAAGTTTGGTATTGGCGGCGGCAGGATTGACCGGGTATTATTTACTGATATTGCTGACTGGAAGCGCAAGCGTGGTAGTTGGGTTGACGGATTACGCATGGGCGTGGGATTGGATATTGCTTCGTGGTTTTCTGCGGGCGGTGGGCTGGAATTTTGTTCTGGTGGCAAGCGCTCTATCTTGGTATCGTTGGCAGTTAAAAGAATATTTAGTATATGATCAAGGATCTTTTTGGCACTCCGGTTGAGTCGGACTTGAAAGGCCGTGCGATTGATCGTCGTTACGGTAGCGATCTGGATGATAGCGGTTGGTTGACTGTCGGTGTTGGCGATCGTTTGCGTCGCTTGATAGATAACGGTCGGGTGGCGAAATTTTTCGTGGTCTTTTTTGTAATTATCATATTATTAAGCGGGCGATTATTCTATTTACAAATTATACGAGGAGGGTATTACAAAAGCATATCCGAGGGCAATAGAATACGGACAGAAGAGCTAAAGGCAAATAGAGGTTTAATTTATGACCGCAATAAAGTTTTACTGGTGGAAAATGTACCGGAATTTTATTTGATGGGGACCAAGGCTGAATTACCGACAGACGCTGCCGATGTGGCGCGATTATCCATGAGAGTGGGGGAAGTTTTTGGGACTTCAACGCAGGCCGTTTTTGATAAGCTGGCGGACAAGGACGCGCCGTATTCATATCAGCCGCAAGTATTGGCGGAAAATGTGTCTGAACGGCAGGCGGTAATTTTTGAAACAGGGCCGGAATATTGGCAGGGACTAAGATTGCGATCGAGAGGCCAACGGCACTATTTGGGAGATTTATCTTTGTCGCATACATTGGGTTATTTGGCAAAAATTTCCGAGGCGGAGTGGAAGAAAAATGAGGATAAGGGTTATGCTTTGGATGATTATGTGGGACGAACGGGCTTGGAATTACAGTATGAGGATATTTTAAAAGGGGCAAAAGGAAAGCGTGAGGCGGAGGTAAATTCGTCCGGGCAAGAGAAGGATTTGATTATGGAGGAGCCGGCGGTGTTGGGTGAAAGTTTGGTTTTGTCGATTGATGAAAAATTGCAGGAGCAAGCGGCGGCGGCCTTGGCGGAGGGCATAAAAAAGGCGAAAGCGCAGAAGGGCGCGCTGGTGGCTATTAATCCGCAGAATGGCGAGGTGCTGGCGTTGGTGTCATATCCATTTTTTGATAATAATGATTTTGTGAGTGGAATTTCCGGTGAGAAATATAAAGAGTTAACGGATAATCTGGCGCAACCACTGTTTTTTCGGTCGTTATCGGGGACATATCCGCCAGGCTCAACTATCAAGCCGTTGATGGCGTTGGCAGGCCTGGAGGATGGGATAATTACTAAAAATACAACGGTTAATAGTGTGGGCGGTATTTGGGTGGATAAGTGGTTTTTCCCAGATTGGAAGGCCGGCGGCCACGGCTATACGGATGTACGTAAGGCAATAGCGGATTCAGTAAATACGTTTTTTTATTATGTAGGCGGAGGATTTGAGGACTTCAAGGGGCTGGGACTGGATAAGATTAGAAAATATTTAATTGGTTGGGGTCTGACGAGAGAAACGGGGATAGATTTGCCGAGCGAAGCGAAGGGATTTTTGCCGACGGAGGCCTGGAAGGAAACAAGTAAGGGCGAGCAATGGTATATCGGGGATACTTATCATCTGTCGATCGGGCAAGGCGATGCTTTGGTGACGCCTTTGCAGGTGGCAAATTATACGGCGATGATAGCTAACGATGGGGTGCTGTATAAACCGAATTTATTACGAGCGACGATTGACCCGAAGACTGGGCAGGAAAATTATACCAAAAAAGAAGTGTTGGAAAGTTTGAAAATAGTGCCGGAAAATTTGCAAACCGTGCAAGAAGGAATGCGACAAACGGTTACGGCTGGTAGCGCGCGCTCTTTGTCGAACTTGCCATTTAAGGTGGCAGGGAAGACGGGGACGGCGCAGGCGGGAGGCGATGCCGCCAATCACGCTTGGTTCACGTGCTACGCGCCCTACGAGGCGGCGGAGATAGCGGTGACGGTGCTGATTGAGAATGGCGGTGGTGGGGATGTGGCGGCCGTGCCAGTGGCGCGGAAGGTGCTGGAGGCTTGGTGGGCGGAGAAGGGGGAATAAAATGCCGGTGCTTCCATTCCCTTTTTGTGGGGATTTGCTATACTATGTACATATAAAAAATTGCCAACCTCGTCTTGACATTTTTTTGATTTTTAAAACATCACTATGTGCTACATCACCAAAGAAAAGTTAGAGGAAATTAAACAACAGCTGGAATATCTAGGCACCACCAAGCGTGGAGAAATTGTGCAGCGCATACGAGAGGCCAAGGAGATGGGAGACATCTCGGAAAACGCAGAGCTGGATGTGGCTAATGAAGAGCGGGGGATGAATGAGGGAGAAATAGCACGCTTGGAAAATATCGTGCGCCACGCCAAAATTATAGAGGAGGGTCAGTCAAGTAATGATAAGGTGGGGATTGGCGCGACGGTCAGTTTCACTTTGGGGCGCAACGAGATGACTTATACGATCGTGGGGCCAGAGGACGCGGATTTGGAAAAGCAAAAAATTTCTAACGAATCGCCATTGGGAAATATTTTGATGGGGCGCAAAAAAGGCGAGGAATTTGAGGCAAATTTACCGGCGGGGAGGATGCCGATTAAAATTTTAAGTATTAAATAATTTTGCGGTATGGAACGTGATGACAGGTTAGCCAAACTGGATAAATTAAAAGCGGCCGGGGTCAATCCGTATCCGGCGAAGACTCGTCGTGACAAAATGATCGCGGAGGCTTTGAGTGAATTTGAAGCGCTGGAAAAGAGCGGCCAAGAGATAATCTTGGCGGGTAGACTGATGAGTCAGCGCGGACATGGAAATTTGAATTTCGGACATTTGCGAGATGGAAGCGGACAGATGCAGATAGCCTTGTCTAAGAAGGAAGTGGGGGCCGAGAGCTACAAAAATTTCGCGGATTTGATTGATGTGGGAGATTTTGTTGAATTTAAAGGCGTTTGTTTTTTGACGCACAAGGGCGAAAAGACACTGATGGTCAAAGAGTGGGGGATACTTTCCAAGGCACTGTTGCCGTTGCCGGAAAAATGGCACGGACTCAAAGACGAAGAAGAAATTTTACGCAAAAGATATCTGGATATTTTAATTAATCCGGAAACGCGTGAGTTGTTTGAGAAAAAGGCACGCTTTTGGAATTCAACGCGACAGTTCTTGGTGGAGCAGGGTTTTTTGGAGGTGGAAACGCCGGTGCTGGAAAATACAGCCGGAGGAGCTGACGCGCGGCCTTTTGTGACGCATCACAATGCCTTAGATATGGATGTT
>CAZJMI010000006.1:0-21093 GCA_964547305.1 uncultured Gammaproteobacteria bacterium | reverse complement strand
CTCGTAAATAATTTGAAAATTTTTAACTTCAATATCCTTTTCTTTGGCTAAAAACTGGGCGTTGGGAGAAATAGTCGAATTAAAGCCAATAACAAGGGCTTGAGCAGATTCGCCTTGAGTGATATCGGCTTCAGTAATATCGCCCAGGCTGCGTTTAATAACTTTGACGCGGGCATCACTGGTTTTGATCTTTTCTAGGGAGTGCGTGACGGCTTCTAAAGAGCCTAAAACATCAGCTTTGAGTACAATATTTAAAAATTGGCAGGTTGAATTTTCACGCTCGACTAGATTACGCCACTCACGCTCGGTTTTACCGCCGGCATCGCAGGTTTTGACCCGGGTTTTGAATTCTTTGGCGTCGGCAATAGCTTCCAGAATATCTCCGACGCGGGGAGCGGTTTTAAAACCGATAAAGCGCACTGGCATGGAAGGCGTAGCTTTCTCAATAATCTTGCCTTGCCAATCCTTCATGGCGCGAACTTTGCCGTAAGTATTACCGACAATGATTTGGTCGCCAACATTTAAGGTGCCACTATGGATTAAAACCGTGGCTACCGGGCCAGCTTCTTTGTCCACGCGAGATTCGATAATAGTGCCGACGGCCGGATGATTGGGGTCAACCGATAGGAGGTCGGGATGCATTTCAGAAACCAATAAGACCATGTCCAAGAGGTCATCTATTCCTTCGCCGGAAGTAGCAGAAACGGGGACACAGATGGTTTGTCCGCCCCAATCTTCAGGAGCCAAATTGATTTCGGACAATTCTTTTTTAATAAGGTCTAAGTCAGCATCTTCTTTGTCTACTTTATTGATGGCGATGACGAAGGGAAGTTTTTCTTCTTGGATGATGCGGATAGATTCTAGTGTTTGCGGCTGGATGTGATCATCGGCGGCGATGAGTAAAATAGCCAAGTCGGCCGCTAGTCCACCGCGCATGCGCATAGATTTGAAAGCTTCGTGGCCGGGAGTGTCTATAAAAGTGATTAGGCGTTTTTTGTGTTTAACTTGGTAGGCGCCGATATTTTGAGTGATACCGCCGCTTTCTTGAGAAGTGACATTGGTGTGGCGAATCGCATCTAAAAGAGAGGTTTTGCCGTGGTCGACATGGCCCATAACTACGATAACAGGAGGGCGTTGAGTAAGACTTTGGCTATCTTCGCTTAGTAACTCTTTAAGTTTTTCCCGGCGTAAGTTTTCTTCATCTACGTCTAGATCGGAGTCGTCTTTTTGGACTTGGAACCCCAGGTCTTCCAAAATAATACTAGCTGTTTCAAAGTCTATTTTTTCATTGATGGAGGCGATAATGCCATTTTTCATTAGTTCTTTAATAACGCGAGTGACGGGTAGACTGATTTTTTCCGCTAGGTCGCTGACGGTTATTTGATTTGGTATATTTATAGAGGCTTGTTCTTCCACGCGGGCAGCGACTTCGGCGGCTTGAGTAGTGGCCTCTTGGATTTTGGCGGTTTCACGGCGGTATTCGCTCCATTTAGCCTGTATTTTTGGTACCATACGGTCGTCGATTTGGATGGCTTTCATGCCAATATCAAAACCGAGCTCGGGCAGTTTTTCCCGCAATTCTTGGGTTTGGACTTTGAGGCGGCGCGCCAGTTCGGTGATATTCATGGATTTGGACTACGAAAACAAAGGAGAAATACATCTCAATGGCTTTATTGTATATAACTAGAAGGGTTTTGTCAAATGTGGGATAGTCCCAAACGTTGACGCGTAAAGCCCTCCCCATACTGTTTCTTCACCCTTGCGACCTACGCGCTTGCTAATCACTCAAATTTCCCGTGCTGAAGGCTGCTAGCTGGAGGACATGGGACGAAAGGAGTTGGAGATGAAATCTCTAACATTTGCACTGATTTTGGTGGCCGTAATGGTCGCGTCGACGTTCGCTAATCTGGCTAATCCGGCGGACTTAACTGTCTTTTGGCGGACATGCGGACTGTCTTTTGGTGGCGGGTACGAGAACTTAGCATCCGCAAATGCCTCGTCACGATGGGTGCTGAACAACTTTCACGACAATATGGTTGTGGTCGACACGGTTGTAACTTCTGACGGCCGCGATTCTGTTGTCGTTAGTACCGTTATAACCAAATCAGGTTTCATAATGGCGGGCTGGGACGGAGAAGATGTTTATGTCGAGAATGGCCTGGCCATCAATGTCGGTGATAAGTTTAGTCTGGGATTGGATAACACGTTTTATCCAGGTGCTATTTATAGCGCGTTTTATCCGGATTTTCACACCAACTACAAAGGTGTGGGGCTTGGGCTCGGTTTCGAAATACCAGTGCGGCGTATGGACCACGAGGGTGACGAGATGGGCGTCGGGGCGCGAGTAGAGTTGCTGGGTGGAAACCTGACGCTCTATGGAACATCGCGTTTGTCCGGCGACTGCCCAAAAGTTGGCGTGAGTTGGACGATTGGTCCGGACTGGATGCCGACGATCGAAGTCGCATATTCGGAGGCCAAATCGTGGCTGCGGATGTCACACGATATCTTTTGGGGTCTGAATTTGGAGGCGCGACTAGCGTTTCCGCAGGATGGTCCTGATAGAACAGCGACTCTCGGGCTGGCCTTCTATAAGTAAAAGCTGCTCGAAAAATAAAGAAATAGCTCGGGGCTAGGTTGAGAAACTAGCTGTGAGTGCCGCCGCGGATGAGCGGATAGTATAAATTGGAGGTGTATATGTAGGGCAAATAATACACATTGCTTCCAGCGAAAAATTTGTGCAGTAGGGTTTGCCCAGCCCTACTGTTTTTTATTGAAAAAAAGATTGAGTTTTGCTATAGTGGGTTTGTTGTGATAAAAATAAATAGAAATATGCGCCTGTAGCTCAGCTGGTTAGAGCACCGTGCTTATAACGCGGGGGTCGATGGTTCAAGCCCATCCAGGCGCACCAGAAAGCATCTCGGTAAGGGGTGTTTTTTTGATGTTTATATTTTTTTGGGATAATATTAATGTAGCCGGTTTAATTTTTTTATTTTTATAAAATTTATGGTCAATCAACAGTTACTGGATTATATCAAACAGCAAACGCAGGTGGGTGTGAGTAAAGAGAATATAAAAACGGCGCTTTTGGGAATAGGATGGCAAGCGGCGGACATTGAAGAGACGTTTGGCGCTTCAGGGTCAGTGTCGACGATGGCCGCGCCGCAGGCCGTGGCGCCCCAAGTTGTTTCTGCTCGTCCGGCCGGTAAGTTCAAAAAGATATTGGTGGCAATTGGAATTGTCATTGGCGGGTTATTGATAGTTGGTGGCGGGGCGTGGGCGTATTTAAATTATTTTCTTTCTCCGGAAAAGAACATGCAAAAAATGGTTACCAACCTCTTTGATATGGATATCAAGGCTTTGGAATATTCTGGGGAAATAAAAGCAGAGGTGAAAACGGGAGGCCTATTGGATGGCGGAGAAGATTTTTTACAGATGGCGCAATTGGACGCGAACAAAGAAACGAGTAATTTTGTAATTAATTTATCTGGAGCATTTGATATTTTGGATACAAATAATACGAAAGGCTGGTTTGCTATGGTTGTAAATACCGACGCATTAGGCGCGGAGGCGTTACCTGGAGAAACATTGGCGGTTGGTTTTGAAGTAAGAAATGTTGATAAAGCGATTTATGCCAAGCTTAGCGAAGTGCCAGTTTTGGGGATGTTTGATTTCAGCTCGTTGAAGGATCAATGGATAAAAATTGATTTGAATGAAGTGGGAAGTCAGGCTGGATTAGGAAAGACCGGGGAGCAGATTCAAAAGTTACAATCGGGGCAGGGTTTATCCGCGGAACAAACTGATAAACTAAAAGCTTTAGTGCAAAGATCCGGTAGTATTAAAGTGATTGAAAAATTGCCAGGTGGGCAGATCGATGGGATGGAGATGTATCATTATAAGTTTATGTTTGATAAAGAGGCGGTTAAGGACTTGTTAATTGAGGCGGAGCGAATTGTTCAAGGTAAAACGTGGACGGCGGAGGAATCGGCAGATTTTGATAAAAGTTTCGAGGGAATTGAGCTGTATAACGCGGAAATTTGGATTGGCAAAAAAGATCTGTTGCCGTATAAGCTTATTTTGAGCGGTATATTAAAAGAAACAGATAAATCAAAAATTTCGGGTAAGTTGGATTTAATTTTGACGGTTAAAAATTACAATCAACCGGCGCAAATTGAGGTTCCGACAGGGGCAATAACATTGGGTGAAATTATTGGTGGGTTATTTGGAATACCACGGGATACAACTTCAATGGGTGATTTGCCCGGTGGGGATGGGCTACTTGATTAGTTATGAGAGCCTGGGTCGGAGGCGGGACTTTATTAAGGATATTCCGTAAAGTTTACAGTGGAAACAAAAATACCCCTTGCGGGGTACTTTTGATAGCTAAATTGAATCTAGCTGGTTTTGATGGCATCCTTGAAGGTCTTGCCGGCTTTGAATCTCGGCACTTTGGTGGCCGCGATTTTGATGGTCTCGCGAGTCTTGGGATTAATGCCATTACGGGCGGCGCGATGAGCAACCATGAAGTTGCCGAATCCAGTGATGGCGACATCTTCGCCCTTGCGAAGGCTGGCGACAATGACGTCAATCAAGGTGTTGACCATTTTGTCGGCCTGCGCGCGAGGAACGTCGAGCTTGACGCCTAGTTCTTCGATGAGTTCTCCTTTGTTCATGTTCTTTTTCCTTCTTGGCTGTCGGCTTGAAGATTAAGCCGAGCAGCTTATTATTTATAAACGGCTCCTTTATTATACTAGACTTTCTCTAGAGTATCAACTCTTTTCAGACTATGGGCCAAAAAATCAGTGGAATTAGTTTCTAGTAGAACGCTGTTAATGACACAGATTCCATGTTCTGATAATTGGTGAGGATACATGATTTGCGTCAAAAAAGTCTTGATGACGTTCTCTTTATCAATACCCAAAACAGAGTCTTGTAGGCCGACCATACCAATATCGGTGATATAGGCCGTACCTTGCGGTAGGACTTGGTGGTCACAGGTGGGAATATGGGTATGTGTCCCGAGCACGGCCGAAACACGGCCATCCAGATAGAATCCAAGAGCTTTTTTTTCAGAGGTAGCTTCAGCATGAAAATCTACGATGATGGCGTCGAGTTTTTCATGTTTAAATTGCGCTAGGATTTTATCCGCGGTCTTGAATGGACAGTCGCTATCTTCGCGAATAAAAGCTCGACCCAACAAATTGATGATTAATATTTTTTTATCTTTTGTGGTAATGATGGTGTGACCGCGGCCGGGAGTGTCGATGGGATAATTGGCTGGACGGATTAAATGGCTATCTGGATTATCTATTAAGTCAAAAACATCGGTCTTTTTCCAGATGTGATTGCCTGAAGTAAAATAATCAACACCCGCGTCGCGCATTTCTTGCAGGCTGCTGGCGGTGACACCTTTGCCGTGCGCCAGGTTTTCGGCATTGGCGATAATTAGGTCGGGTTTTAGTAGAGTTTTTTGTTTCGCGATAAATTTGGCGGCGGCATGACGGCCAGGTCGGCCGACAATGTCTCCGATAAATAGAATTTTTAAAGCCATAGATTTAATTTAGCGGGCATATTCTTCGATGCGTTTTTCGCGGATAACATTAACTTTTATCTCGCCAGGATATTTTAATTCTTTTTCTATGTCGTTGGCAATGTCGCGAGCCATTTTAACGGCGGCTAAATCGTCAATTTTATCTGGAGTGACAAAGACGCGAATTTCACGGCCGGCTTGAATGGCATAGGCTTTTTCCACGCCTTCAAAATTTAGGGCGATATTTTCCAGGTCTTCCAATCGTTGTAAATAGGCATCGTAGGAATCTTTGCGAGCTCCCAGACGCGCACCGGAGATGGCGTCGGCCACTTTGACGATAACACCTTCCAGAGTGGTGGGGTGGTCGTCGTGATGAGTGCGGATAGGTTCAATGATCTCGGGGGGTAGGTTGAACTTTTTGGCGATATCGGCGCCGATTTCCGGATGAGTGCCGACGACCTCAAAGTCCAAGGCCTTGCCAATGTCGTGTAAAAGGCCGGCTTTTTTGGCGATGGCGGGATTGGCGCCCAATTCAGAGGCGAGAAGAGCGGAGAGGTGGGCGACTTCAACCGAATGTTGTAAAACATTCTGGCCATAACTGGTGCGATATTTGAGGCGGCCAAGAATTTGTATCAATTTGGGATCCAAACCAACGACACCGACTTCATAAACAGTTTCTTCACCGATTTTTTTAATGGTGGTGGCGAGTTCTTTTTTGGCATTTTCGACAACCTCTTCAATACGAGCCGGTTGGATGCGGCCGTCGAGAATCAATTTATCCAAAACCATTTTTGCTAGCTGGCGACGTAGGGGATTAAAAGCGGAAACAACCACGACACCCGGAGTATCGTCAACAATGATTTCTACACCGGTGAGTTTTTCGATGGCGCGGATATTGCGACCTTCGCGGCCGATAATGCGACCCTTCATGTCGTCACTGGTAATGCTGACGGAAGTGGTGGTGATTTCCACGGCGTGGGAAACGGCGCAGCGCTCCACGGCGGTGGTGATGAGTTCTTTGGCTTTGCCTTCCCAAGCTTCCGAAGATTCATTTTCCAATTTATGCAGGCGTTGGACTAATTCTTCTTTGATTTCGCCTTCGGTTTTTTCCAGCAGGAGCTCTTTGGCCTCGTCGCGGCTTAAGCCGGCAATTTTTTCCAATTTGGCAATTTGGTTTTGTTTGATTTCCAGAATTTCTTTTTTGGTGGCTTCAAGTTGAGTAGCCTGGTCAAAAAGTTTTTGTTGTTTCTCTTCGAATTCGAGGAGCTTTTTATCAAATAAGGATTCGCGACTCTCCAATCTCTTTTGCAGGTTTTGAATTTCGTGGCGGCCGGTAGCCTCGTCTTTTTTGGCCTCTTCTTCAATTTGCAGCGCTTTTTCACGAGCTTTAAGCAGGGTGTCTTTGTACTTGTCTTTGGCTTCGGTCAAAATTTCGGTGGCCTTTTTCTCGGCGGATGTGATTTTGTTGATGGTGATCAGCTTTTTGATGTAATAACCCAAAAAGAAGGCCACGAGACCAACAAACAACAGAGTGATAATGTCCATAAATTTTTATTTCCTTGAACCCAAACGCAAACGAACCGCTAGCAACGGTTTAAGACTTTGATACGTGGAGCGAAAAATTTTGAGTACTGAAGATGGTATGCGAAAACATAGTGTAAGACTTTGGTAACAGGAGAAACTCGTAAATTTTCGAGAACGTAAACGTTGAAAGGGCCGTAATAATTTGGGAAAACTGATTATAAACGACTGCCATAATTCTAGCATAGGCGAAGTAAAAGGGCAAGGCGGGTTATGGGGCTGGTGGAAATAAAAAAAAGGGGAGAACGGATGGGAGATATAATGTCACGGCAAGCTGGTGGTGGTTAGCCATTGACAAAATTGCTATTATCTGGTAAGGTGGAGCTTTCATAATTGGATATTTGAAAACTTAAAATAAGGAGTGTTCCAATGAAAACCGACATCAAACAGTTGTTTGAAAAGTTGGACGGCAAATCTTCGGTCGGAGCGACTGAATTATTTGCGCAGTTTGTACGGCGGGAGGAGGACTTTTGTCCGACATCCGATGAGGTTGAGTGGCTGATACAACGATACGGGGAAAGGGGTAGCTGGCTGGCTTACGCGCTGCTGGATTTCATCCCGTCGGCGCAGCTGGTCAATCACGTGTGGGCGCTGGCTAGGCTGCGTTGTTTTTCCCCTTATACGAGTGTGCAAAATATAGCCGAAAAACTGGCCGACAAAATTCCGGTAGCAGAGTTGGCGAAAAAGTTGAGATTGTTAATTAAATTAGCAGTCACCGACTTTAACGATGAGCGGCATGAGTACGAAAATTACTCGATAATTGAAGGGCTGATAAAAAAAATCAGTTCAAAGCAATTGGCTAGACGGCTGAACATGCTTTTGGGCTCGATACAGAATTTCGACAGTTTTACGCCCAGGAATTTTGTGCGCGAGATTTTGGACGAGTACATCGTGGTCGATGATTTGTCGGCGCAGATGGAAACTATCAAGCGGTATCAGGCCGAGGAATGGAGCACGGAAGTGCGGGCGGTAGCAATTGAGCTGGAGTATCGAGTTGTGAGGAATTTGCCGCCACAAGAATTGACATCGCAGATCGATTACTGGCTGGAGCGGTATGAGTTCTTACGAGACAATCATAATGAACTGTGCTCAAGTTTACCTAACAGGGTGTTGGAAATGACTCTGCGAGGAGCGCTGTTTTGCACACGAGAGCAAATCGTCGCCCTGCAGCCGAGATTGCAGAACTTGAAAATTGATTCTCGCGGAGAGAATGCTGATTGGACAGCGCGTGGTTTAGTCGAGTTGCTGTGGAAAGAAAATCGGGAGCGAGAAAAAGAAAAAGAGTAAAATAGAAGGAGATATATCAAAGGGGCCTTGTGGAAACAAGCTGCCCCTTTTATTTTTAATAAAAATAAAAAAGGGGAGAACGGATGTTCTCCCCGCGGATATGGCAATTATGACAATCCGCATAAGAATAGGGGTGGCGAGGGGCCCGAGGTTACGGGGTCTCGGAGCTGTTCATTTCCTCGATTTCTTCCGGAGTGGCTTCTCGAGAAATGACGACCTTGTAGCGGCTTGCCGCGGTGACGCCAAGGCCAACGAGAGCCACGAGCGGTCCGATGATGGCCCCGATGATTCCCGCAGTAACGGGAACCCTGAATGGGATGTGGCCGTTCTGGTCGTGAATCTCGAGATAGTGGTCGTTGCCCTTGCGGAGCAGCTCTTTGACTTTGTCGGTCGAGATCACTTCTTTGAGTTTGGCGACGAAAGCATCCTTGATATCGCTGGCGCCTTCTCCCAGCTGTTTGAGCAGCTCGTCGGTGTCGAGAAGTACGTTTTCGATGCGGCGGTTTTGCATTTTAAGCCTCCTTGTGTTTTGGCCTTATTGGCCATTAATCTTTTCTTCGATTGATTTCGAAGAGCTATCACTTAGAAACAATCCTAAAGGGTTTCGGATATTTTGTCAATAGGCGGGGCGGGAGAGCTGATGGACGGGTGCCGGGGCGTTTGAAACTAAGGGTAGGGTTGACCCTTTACCAAAGCAATCTTTTTTGTTAAAATGTAAGAGTATTTTGAATGGTTTAAATAAGCATATGCAAATTACGTGGTACGGACAGGGGTGTTTTCGCTTTCAGGGCAAAGAGGCTAGTATGTTAGTGGACCCGTTGGACGAAAAAGTGACCGGGTTAAAAATCCCCAAAGCCAAAGATGACATAATTTTGAATAGAGAATTTTTTGAAACCGAAAAAAAGAAATCGGAAGTTTTTGAAATTAGCAGCCCCGGTGAATACGAAGTAAAGGGAGTGTTCGTTTATGGCGTTGAATCGCAAAATGAATATCCAAAAATTGTGTATCGGTTTGAAATAGATGGAATAGTAATGGCGCATCTGGGAAGTATATCGAAGATGTTGGACGATGAAGCAACCAGTGAGTTGGGGGGCGTGGACGTTCTTTTGGTGCCAGTGGGCGGACACACGGTTTTGAGCGCAGATTTGGCGGTTAAAACGGTAGCACAGATAGAGCCAAGGGTTATTATTCCGATGTACTATAAGATACCGGGTTTAAAACAAGAAATGGAGACGGCGGAAAAGTTTTTAAAACAATTGGGATTAAAATGGGAAGAACAAGATAAACTGAACTTGAAAAAGAAAGATTTGACAGAAGAGACACAGGTGGTGGTTTTAAAGGTTTAAGATGCAGTTAAGTGGACGCCGGGGCAAGGTTTTGATTTGGACGGCGGTGGCAATGGTGGTCGTGGTTGTGGGATGGTTGGCGACGTTAAAGTTTCAATTAGCCAAGGGCCAAGATGATGATAGGTGGAAAGAAATTTTGGCGCCGTTGAAAGACTTGAAGGCGAAAGAAAATTGGGAACAAATAAAACAAGAGCTGCGAGAATCCAGCGCCAATGTTTCTTCCAGCACCTCAACTCTAGAATGGGCGACCAGTACAGAGGAAAAAATAAATTAAAATATACCGAAGACCGATGAAAAAGCCGACGAAAAATGTAAAAAAAATAATTCCAGTAGAGGAAAAAGATACAAAATTGCAGGAGCAGCCGATTACCGATGAGATGCGGACTTGCTATTTGGATTACGCGATGTCGGTAATAGTTTCGCGGGCGCTACCGGATGTACGCGACGGATTGAAACCGGTGCATCGTCGTATTTTGTACGCGATGTGGAATTTGGGTTTGAAACCGAGTGCAAAATTTCGTAAATCAGCCACGGTCGTGGGCGAGGTTTTGGGTAAATATCATCCGCATGGCGATGTGGCTCTGTATGATACCTTGGTGCGTATGGCCCAGGATTTTTCCATGCGTTACCCGTTGATTTGGGGACAGGGCAACTTCGGCTCAATAGACGGAGACTCGGCGGCGGCGATGAGGTACACAGAATCAAAGCTAAACGCGGTGACGGAGATGATTTTGGCGGATATCGAGAAAGAAACAGTGGATTTCGGGCCGAACTATGACAATACTCAAAAAGAGCCGAGCGTGATGCCAGCGCGATTGCCCAATTTGTTGATTAATGGAGGCATGGGCATCGCGGTAGGCATGGCGACTAATATCCCGCCGCATAATTTGAATGAAATTTGTCAGGCGATTGAACATTTGATAGATAATCCGGAGGCGGAGGTGCAGGATTTGATGAAATTTGTGAAGGGGCCTGATTTTCCCACCGGCGGTTTGATTTTTGATAAAAAAGAGATAGAGCAGGCATACGCTACTGGTAAGGGAAAAGTTGTGATGCGAGCTAAAACAGAGATCGAGGAAGAGGCTTCGGGCCTGTTTAGGATTATAGTTTCTGAAATTCCTTACCAGGTGAATAAGGCAAATTTGTTGGAGAAAATTGCCGCGCTGGTGAAGGATAAAAAGTTAGAAAATATTCGCGATATTCGCGATGAATCAGATAAAGACGGTTTGCGGATAGTGATTGAATTAAAAAAAGATGGATATCCCAAGAAGATTTTGAATAAATTATTCAAAATGACGCAGTTGCAAGATAGTTTTTATGTTAATATGCTGGCGCTGGTAGATGGGATTCAGCCGCGGGTTTTGACACTGAAGGCAATTTTGGAAGAATATATAAAACATCGGCAAATAGTGATTCGACGGAGAACGGAATTCGATTTGAGGCGCGCCGAGGCGCGGGCGCATATTTTGAATGGGCTGAAGATTGCTTTGGATAATATAAATGAGGTAATTAAGATTATTAAGGCCTCAAAAGATAAAGAAGCGGCAAAAAAGGCGTTGATGATACGATTTAAATTGTCGGAGTTGCAGACGGACGCGATTTTGGAGATGCGATTGCACCAGCTGGCCAATTTGGAACGACAAAAAATAGAAGATGAATTAAAGGAAAAGATGCGCTTAATTAAAGAATTTACGTTTATTTTAGCGCATCCGGAGAAAGTGCTGGCGATTGTCAAGGAGGAGACGAAGGAAATGGCGGAAAAATACGGAGATGAACGAAGAACAGAGGTAATAGCGCACGCGGCGGAGAAATTCAGCCAAGAGGATTTGATTCCCAAAGAAAATTGCGTGATAGCCATTACACAAGATGGATATATTAAACGGCTAGCGCCGGATATGTTTAAAGCCCAGGGTCGTGGTGGTAAGGGAATTATCGGAGTGACAACCAAAGAAGAGGATTTGGTTGATCAATTGATAACTACCAACACACTGACGAACTTGTTATTCTTCACGACTTATGGTAAGGTCTTCCAACTGCGCGCGTATGAAATTCCAGCAGCGTCACGTACAGCCAAAGGGCAGGCGTTGGTGAATTTTTTACAGATTGACAGTCAGGAAAAAGTTTCTGCCGTGTTGGCGATGGACGATTTGTCCAAACAGCAAAAATATTTAGTTATGGCGACTAAGAACGGTTTGATTAAAAAGACAGCGATAAAAGATTTCGCGCAAGTAAGGCGCTCGGGTCTGATAGCTATCAAACTGAAGGACGATGATAGACTGGAATGGGTCAAGGCTTCGTCCGGAGACGATAACGTGATTTTGGTGACAGCGCTGGGGCAGTCGATTTGTTTCAAAGAGAGCCAAACGCGAGCCATGGGGCGGGCGGCGGCCGGCGTGAAGAGTATGCGTTTACGGCGCGGTGATTGGATAGTGTGTATGGATACAGTGAGCGCGACCGCGGACAAGAGCAGTCTGTTGGTGGTGACAGCGCGAGGTTATGGCAAAAAAACCAAAATTGGGCAGTACACGGTGCAAGGACGTGGAGGATCGGGAATTAAAACGTCACAAATAACGGAAAAAACCGGACCGATTGTGAGCGCGATGATAATAGCTGAAAATATTCTGCCGGAAGGTAAGACAGGAGATTTACTGGTGATGTCATCAATGGGGCAGACTATTCGTTTCAATCTCAAGAGCGTGCCAAGCCTGGGAAGAGCCACGCAAGGAGTAAGTTTGATGAAGTTTAAAAATAAAAGTGATCAGGTAGCGACAATTACTTTAGTATAAAGAATATGCCAAAAAGAACTTTTCAACCGAAAAAAGCCAAAAGGAAGAAGGAACATGGTTTTATGGCGCGGATGGCTACGGCCGGTGGGCGCAATGTGATAAAGAGGCGCAAGGACAGAGGGCGCAAAAAATTGACAGCTTAAAATGGTAGCCAGGCTTCAAAGCTTGAGAAAAAAGGCTGACTTTGATCGGGCTTGGAAACAAGGCCGCGGCTTTTTTTTAAAGCAATTAGGGGTGAAATTTTTGAAAAATCAAGGCTTGGGTCGACGCTATGGGATAATTGTGTCGACTAAAATCTCAAAACTGGCAGTGACGCGCAATTTGATTAAAAGACGTTTGCGGGCTATGATACGTGAATGGCAAGAAAAAATGACGCCGGATGTGGATGTGGTGATTATCGCGCGGTCGGGGCTGGAAAAGATAAGTTACGCGGAGACGAAAGCACAGGCGCTGGCGATTTTTGAAAGGCTAAATATAATCAAAAGTGAAGCTAATGATAAGAATAAATAGAATTTTCGGACGATGGTTGGCGGCGGTGGTGCGAGTGTATCAGGTGACGATTTCGCCGGATCATGGGGTCGCGCGGGGATGGCACGCTGGCGGATGTTGCAGATTTGAACCGACTTGCTCGGAGTATACGCGACAGGCTTTGATAAAATATGGCTTGGCGCGTGGTGTGTGGATGGGCGCGAAGAGGGTAATAAGGTGTAATCCATGGAGCAAAGGTGGATATGATCCGGTGAAATAAATTATAAATAATTAAACTTAGCTATATGATAGGGTTATTTAATCTAATTTTCGTCCAGCCGCTATTCAACATACTGGTCTTTTTTTATAATTTAATCCCGGGCCATGATTTGGGTTTGGCAATTGTGGCAATTACGATTTTCATTCGTTTGATTTTGTATCCGTTGTCGTGGAAGTCTTTGGTGGCGCAGAAGGCGATGAAAGATTTGCAGCCGCAACTGGAGGCGTTGAAGGTTAAGTACAAGGGAAATCAGCAACAGCTGGGGGTGGAAACAATGGCTTTGTATAAACAGGCCAAGGTAAATCCGTTTTCGTCATGTTTTTTAGTGCTGTTGCAATTGCCGTTTTTGTTGGCAATTTATCAGGTGTTTAGAGCAGGATTGAAAGTCGAAGGACTGGATATGCTGTATCCGATTTTTAATGCGGCATCCGGGGTTTTTCATAGACCAGAGAGTTTAAATATAATGAGCTTCGCGTGGGGAGGATTCGCTGGTTTCGATTTGACCAAAGGGGCACCAGTATTCGCGCTTTTGGCGGGGGCGGCGCAATTCTGGCAATCTAGGATGCTGACCACGACCAAACCGCCAGCTAGTGTGGCCAAAGACCCAGCCGCCAAGGATGAAAGCATGATGGCAATGGTGAATAAACAAATGTTGTATACGATGCCGCTGATCACAGTATTTATCGGGTGGACGTTGCCAGGTGGTTTGGCATTTTATTGGTTTATCAGTACGCTTTTAACAGTGGCGCAGCAGGCGTGGCTGTTCAAGCAACATAAAAATAAGCCCGGTTCGCCAGATTTGCCGGAAGCGCAGGTGATAGCGACTGGCGCGGTGGGCGATGTGGTGGAAAAAATAGAGCCGGAGAAGAAATAAAGGATAGAAAGAGGAATTTTACGAAATTCCTTTTTCTTTTTCTTTAATTTTTCGCTACAATGTATATATGATGCTAAATTTTTTGTGGGAAATATTTGAAGCGACCATATTGCGAACGATATGGCAGATTTTGCGCGCCCCGATATGGTGGTATGGGAGAGGAATAGTGAATACGATTAAGTGGATCGGTGGTGGAATAGGAACAAGATATAAAATATTGGGAATTAAAGTTTTGGCGCGCAATTTTTTTCGGCCGATGTATGGAGTACAAGATTTCGCGGGAAGGATTATTAGCTTGGTGGCGCGAAGTTTAATTTTGGTGTGGCGCCTCGGAATAATGGTCGTGTGGGCAGCAGGAGGTTTGTTTTTGTTGATTGCGTGGATAGGAGGGCCGTTGTTGGCCATCTATCAGCTGGTATGGGGTTATAAAGTATAATTTTGCAATAAAATATGGAGGGGCAAGAACAAAAAAAGAAATTGGAGATACAGATTTGTCCGCGCTGCGAAGGTAGTGGCGTCGTGGATGGGCGAACATGTGAAAGATGTGATGGCGCGGGGGTGACGGCGGTTTTTGGTCGGCAGTATTTTTTTTGGACGTCGCGTTTTGAGATGAAAAAAATATGGATGGAACGAGTAGCAAAGATTTGGGGCGGTTTGGTGAATATAGTTTTGTGGATAGTGGGGCTGATAGGAGTTTTGGCGGTGGCGCGAGAAGTTTTGGGGTTGTACGAATTGGATGTGGCTTTAAAATGGGTGGTAGCGCAGGAACATTATTGGGCATGGCTGTGGTGGTCTATTTTGGTTGACGCCTTTTTAATATATAGATTGTTGAGTTTGGCGCGAGAGAAGGCCGGTAGGGATTGGAGAAATTTGGAAAAACTGGAGGCACGTGAGCGGAAAGCGGAAAGACGGCATAAACTTGAAGATTGGAGTACGGGAGAAGCGCGAAAGGTAGTTTACCAGGCATGGGGCTGGGCAAATAAACTGGGGCAAAGGCAACTTTTGAATAAGCATATTTTTTTGGCGCTTTTGAGTCAGCCGAGAATACAGGAGATGATGTGGCGTTTGGGCTATGAGGCCAAATCTTTGGCTGGCAAGACATTGATAAAAAATAAAGAAGACGCGGCTAAGGTACCAGAAAAATCTGAAGACAACAAAGAGCGAGTGGGCAAGGGATGTGAATTGAGTCGTGAGACAGAGGAACTTTTGGCGCGAGCGGCAGCGGTGGCGCGGGAAACGGGGAGGGCGCGACTGGATATGTACGCGCTGCTGATGGCTTTGAGTGCCATGGAGGGCTGGGTAAAAGAATTTTTATACAGCCTGGAAATTGATACCGAGGCTTTGAATAATGTGTGGTTGTGGTTGGATTTGCAAGAGGCTTTGAAACAGGAGCGGCGGTATTTCAAGAAAATGTCACAGGCGCGGCCGGGCGGGGTGATGAATAAGGCCTTTACAGCGGTGGCTACGCCGTTTTTGGACCGATTCAGCAATGATTTGACGGCTTTAGCTCGGAGAGGGGTCCTAGGGCCGTGTGTGGGGCGTGACGCGGAGCTGGGGGAGCTGATACATAATTTTGAGGCCGGGCATAACGCGACGATAATTATAGGGCATCCGGAGGTGGGTAAATCGTCCTTGATTGATGGGTTGGCGCAAAAAATGGTATTGGATGAAATACCGCCGAGGCTGCAAGATAAGCGTTTGATAAGTTTGAGCTTGTCACAACTGGCAGCCGGTGGAGTGGAGCAGAGCGGGGCGGTAGGGGAGAGATTCAAGCGGATTTTGTGGGAGATTAAGCGCGCCGGAAATATTGTGTTGATGATTGATGATATTCACAACTTGGTGGGTATGGGTACAGTGGGACAGTCGTTGGATATAGCGAAATTTTTAAGCGAAGCTTTGGTGGATAGAGATTTGACCTTGATTGCTACGTCCAATCCAGTGGATTACCGAAAATATTTGGAAGGGCAAGAATTGGGGATGAAATTGCAGGTGATAAATATAGGCGAGCCGGATAAAAACGCGACGATTCAGATACTGGAGGCCAAGGCACCGATAATCGAGTATCGGCAGGAGGTGTTTTTGACATATAAGGCTTTGAAAAATACGTACGATTTGGCCACGCGGTATATACATGAACATTTTTTGCCGATCAAGGCGATCAGTTTGCTGGAGGAGGCGGCGGCTTACGCGCGGCGCAAGCGAGGGAAGGGAGCTTTGGTGACGGCGGATGACGCGGCGCAGGTTTTGAGTCAAAAAACCGGCGTGCCGGCGGCGAAGATAACACAGAAAGAGGCGGATAATTTATTAAATTTGGAGGACAAGATTCACGAATATATGATTGACCAAGTTGAAGCGGTGGGCGCGGTGGCGGACGCGTTGCGGAGGTCGCGGGTGGAATTGCGAGACACAAAAAAACCGGTTGCCAGCTTCTTGTTTCTCGGGCCGACGGGCGTGGGAAAGACGGAATTGGCAAAAACGGTGGCGCGGCTGTATTTCGAGGCGGAAGAAAATATGATTCGGTTGGATATGTCGGAGTATCAAGAGAAAAATTCGGTAGAAAGGATTTTGGGTACGCCGGGAAGCTCCGGTGGAGGGATTTTGACGGAGGCGGTGCGGAAAAAACCGTTCGCGTTGGTGCTGTTGGATGAATTGGAAAAGGCACATCCGGATTTGTTGAATTTATTCTTGCAAGTTTTGGATGATGGGCGGATGACGGATAACGAGGGGCGGGTGATTGATTTTTCTAGCACGATTATTATCGCGACATCCAACGCGGGGACGCAATTTATTCAAGATGAGATACAAAAAGGCACGCCGGTGGCGCATATTAAAGATATTTTGGTCAGGGAGCAATTGAAACAATATTTCCGGCCGGAATTTTTGAATCGTTTTGACGCGGTGGTGGTTTTTAAGCCGCTGGGAATGGAGGAGATAAGACAAATCGCGGGATTACAAGTAAAAAAACTGCAAAAGCAGTTGTTGGAGAAGGGAATCGATTTGGAAGTGACGCCGGAAGCGCTGGTGGAATTGGCAAAAGCTGGATTTGACCCGTTATTTGGCGCGCGGCCGCTGAAAAGGGCAATTCAGGAGAGAGTGAGTGATGTGTTGGCAGGATATTTATTGAAGGGTGAAATTACTAGACGGGATAAGGTGTGTTTGCGGGCGGGCGGGAAGTTAGAGGTGAAAAAGGCGGAGGCGGTGTAGGTTATTTGTTAAAAACCCGCTCGCGGCCGACGATAATTTTGAGATGGCGGGGCAGGATTTTGATAGTAGCGGGGGTTTTGATTATTTTGTGGTTGTCGATGGTGAGACTGGTTTCTTTTTTGGCGGTGATTTCAAATTGGCGGTGATAAAGGCGGCTGTCCCAACGCAGGCGCTTTTTGCTGAATAAAAATCCATGTTCCTCGCTGTAAATCCAAAGTTCCAGGAGACCATCGCGCGGGTCGGCTACACCCAAGGAGCTAGATTCCAAATTGCACAAGCTGATATGCATGCGGTGCTTGAGCTGCAGGGTGTATTTTTGGTCACAAGCGAACGTTAAATCGGCACTTTTTGCGTTAATTGAGCCGAGAAAATACTGGTTGTTGATTTGACCGAGGTCGAGATTTTCTGTCAGGCGATTGGCGATGAGGTCAACGGCGTGGGCGGCTTTTGGTATACCAAGGCAATGCGCCAGATGGCAGTGGGGGCCGAGGGGAATAAAGCCAATGGTAAGGTTGTGCGGAACAACAATGTCTAAAGCCTTGTTTAAAGTGGTATCGTCGCCAACCAAGACGCAGGTGGTGATTTCTTTGGTGAGGCCGTTTTTGAGAGAATCTTCAAAGCTTTTTAAGACTGTCAGGTAAGTACTGCGGCCGCCGATACCCAAATCCAAAATACGGTTTTCGATTTCTTCTAGATCCTTTTTATATTTGGAATCAGCCAAAAAAGCATCAAAGAGATAAAAATGCATATTATTTAGCGTCGATTATTTATTTTTTTCAGTTTCTTGGTCGGGCGCGGATGACTCGGTGGTTTTCTCGTTAGCTTTTCCGCCAGCTTCACCCATAGAGCATTTGCCGTTGAAAAGAGCGCCATCTTCGATGGTGATGTTTTTGGTTTCAATGTCGCCGACAATTCTAGCGGTGTTACTCAAGATGGCAGTAGTGGCTTTGATGGTGCCTTGGATGGTGCCGGAGATGAAGATGTTGTTGGCGGTGACGTTGGCTTGGATTTTGGCGTCCTTGCCGACTTTGATGTCGCCGGAGGTGCTCAAGCTGCCATCGAGCGCGCCTTCAATTTGAATGTCGCCATGACTGGAGAAATCGCCTTTGATTTTGACTGATGGTCCGATGATGGATTCTAGCTCTTGGTTCTTGCTCATAAGAAAGATATTAAAATTCAGCTGCTTTAATGATAGAATATAGCGGTAGTGGTTGTCAAAGCGCTAATAGAGATAATTTATGTGTCAAGGGTTAGGGTTATATTTTGAAAAAGCAGCGTGGAGGCGAGGTTTCCGGGCGGTGGCGGGGATGGATGAGGTGGGACGAGGGCCGCTTGCCGGTCCGGTAGTGGTGGGAATAGTACTGGTACCGAAAGAGGGCCTCAAGTTGGCGCGGGAAATAGCAGCGCGAGACTCTAAGATTTTGAGCCCAAAACGGCGAGAAGTACTTAGTAAGCAGATAAGGGCTAGTTATCCGTGGGCGGTGGGAATTTGCACGGCGCGGATGATAGATAGATTCGGAATCAGTTGGGCGTTGCGGTACGCGGTCAGGCGGGCGGGGAAAGCACTGGAGCGTAAACCGGATTATGTTTTGGCTGATTACGGACTGTCGATAGCGGAGCTGGAGGTAGAGGGAGAAAATATGGTGGGTGGAGACGGGAAGATATTTTCCGTAGCTTGCGCGTCAATCGTGGCCAAGGTGTGGCGGGATGATTGGATGCGGCGGCAGGCGCGGCGTTATCCCGAGTACGCATTTGAAAAGCATAAAGGATATGGGACGCGAGCACATTACGCGGCATTGGCAAAATATGGCACGTGCCCGTTGCATAGAATGAGTTACGGCTTGGAAAAATTTGCAAAATAAGGGACAATAAAGATAGAAAGCATAAAAATATGTGGGATAAAGATAAAATTCCTGGCGGCAATGAATTGATTGACGCTTTGGAAGTGGAGCGAAAAATAGGGATAAAAAAAGGTATGAAGGTGGCAGACCTGGGCTGTGGAGGGCAGGGACATTTCAGTTTGCAGGCGGCGCGGCTAGTGGGCGGCAATGGTTGGGTGTACGCAGTGGATATTTTGCCGGGAGTGTTGCGGAGTGTGGAAAATATGGCTCGGACGTATAATTTGAATAATTTAAAAACAGTGCGGGCGAATATAGAAGAAATGGGAACAACGCCAATTGGCGATGCCAGTTTGGATATAGTTTTTTTGGCTAATACTTTGTTTCAGCTGGAGCGGCGGTTGACAGTGATGAGAGAAGGCTTTAGAATGCTGATACCTGGAGGGCGCTTGGTGATAATTGATTGGAAACCAGGTGGGGCGGTTTTTGGACCACCAGCCAGCAGTAGGATTGAACCGCGAGAATTGAAAGAACAGATTAGGGACATGGGAGTGGAGCTGGAGAAAGAGTTTGAAGCGGGCAAATATCATTTCGGGTTAGTTTTTAGAAAATTTTAATGGATAAAAGATAGTTATGTTTAACGCGCTAAAATTTTTCAATCCGAGTTATTTATTTAAAATGAATCCGATGCCTTTGTCTCCAGCGTGGAAATGGACGACAGTGGTGGTTTTGGGTCTAATGATTGTGGCCGCGGTGGTGATATGGTTGTGGGGGAGAAGGTCTGGGCGAGATATTTTTGCTAAAAGAGTGGCGAGAAAATTGACGACCTTGTTGGCGATGATGGGGGTGAGTGGCTGGATTTTGTGGTTTTTCCGAGAGTACCGAGTATATTTTTTGGGGATGAGATTTTTGGCATTGTTGCTGATACTGGGGGTTTTGGTGTGGGCTTGGCAGATATATCGGTATATTAGCAAAAAGGTGTCGGTTGGGAGACTGCAGGTCAGTGAGCAGAGTCTTTACGAAAAATATTTGCCGAGGAAGAAGAAATAATAATATCAATGGAAGGGGGATTATCTACGCGCGCTTTGGGCAAGCAAGGGGAGATTTGGGCGCGTGATTTTTTGATTAAGAAGGGCTATCTGCCAGTCAAAGAGAATTATTGTATTCGCGGGGGCGAGATAGATTTAATTATGCGGGATGGCGAGGATTGGGTTTTTATTGAGGTAAAGACGAGATATACGACGGTATGTGGGCTGCCGGAAACGGCGATTGATTGGCGCAAGAAGATGCATTTGAGGCAGACAGCGGAATGGTACGCGCACAGGTATAATTTGATAGATAAGACGTTTAGGCTGGAGGTGGTGGCGATAGAGGTGGATGGGGTGCGGCGTAAACTGACGGTAAGGCATTATAGGAATGTGGGGTGGGAATGAAGGGGCGGGTTCTCCTCACGCCTCATTTGTTAGCCGCTCAAGATTATTCCCGCCCAGTGCCCTTGACGGACGGTCTCGCCTTCATGGTAGTTTAGAGGCTCGTCCAGACTGCCAACCCGAACTCGTCCGCTTATAGCGGACTCAAACAACGGGATTGGCTCCCCGTCCCAAGAACTGGGACGGGGAACGTCTTCCCTTGCCTAGACTACTGAATTCGGGCTCCCATGCCCGCCAAGGGCACTGGACGGGAATTAAAATAAAGCGCAAATGGAGCGGTAAGCGCGGGGTGGGTAATCTATCGGGGGCTATATTTTTTTAACAAACAGCGGCGACCTTGCTTTTTAATTTTAGGTATGTTAGTGTTAAATTACACAAGACGGGTTGGATAAACTGGTCTTTTTTCTTTAAGTAATTTTTAATTTAAATATTATGTCTTCAGAAATTGTAGCAGCTATCAAACAAATTTGTG
>CAZJMI010000005.1:19537-21400 GCA_964547305.1 uncultured Gammaproteobacteria bacterium | reverse complement strand
CGTAGAGACGGTAACTCTCGAATACACAAATGGTCGCCAACTGAAAAAGGTTCGCGTTCTAGGGCCCTTGCGCCCCTACACGCAAATCGAAATATCGACGACCGACGCTTACAATTTGGGTATGGATCCTCTTCCGCCCATCAGATTATCCGGTAATTTGGCCGGCTCGCCCGGAATCAAAGTAATTGGTCCCTGCGGACAAATTATACTGGAAACCGGCGTCATTATTGCCCAACGCCATATACATGTCGGCCCGGAAGAAGCCGCACATTACCATCTGAAAAACAACGACGTGGTTGCTATTAGGATCGCCAGCCCACGCGGTGGGACTCTCGAAAACGTTGTCGTGCGCGTAGCCGACAAACCTTGTTGCGCTTTCCATTTGGATTCCGATGAGGCCAACGCCATGGGAATAGTCACTGGCACGATTGTCGAATTAATAAGGAGAGAATAATGAGACTCAAACTGTCTGACCTTTGGGCGGTCTTGTATCTTGTTACCATCACCTCATTCCTTATATTCGGCACCACCACCTTCGTCTCCCTGACCAAGGCATTTCCGTTCCCCATGGGCTTTTTGAAAATCGCCCTCCTAGGCACTTTTGGCGAATGCCTCAAGCGCCGCCTTGCCTCTGGTAGCTGGATTCCGGACCGACTATTTTTGCGAGCGTTTATTTGGGGATGTTTTGGAATTTTGTTTACCTGGATGTTCCCTTACTCCGACGGCGGGGTAATGACTCTGATTAAACAAAGGCTTTGGCCGGATGGTTCGGGATTGTGGCTAGCTTTTTCCAAAAGCCTTTGGGTTAATTTCATCGGGGGATTCTTATTCTCCATGATGTTTGTCCACTATTGGCTAGATATTATGCTAGCACAAAAAAAGTTTTGCTATCCTTGGAATATTCTTGCCAGACCAGAAAACATCCGCTGGGGTAAAATAGTTATTCTCACCATGCTATTATGGTGGATCCTAGCACACACCATAACTTTTTCCCTACCACCCGAATGGAGAGTAGTTTGCAGCGGTTATTTGGCTATAACCCTGGGCTATATCTTATCTTTAGCCGCCACCCCGAAACCTGAAAACAAATAAACCATCGCCATAGAGCGATAAAGGAGAAATCGTGAAAAGATTCTGGTTATTATCGGCCATATTAATGTTGATAATCTCCAACCTGGCGGCAATAAGATACTCGGGGACCGATGTTCCCGCCATATTAACACCTATCTATGATATTGCCGAAACTACTGCCTCTTGTGAAGGCGGCGGAATGTGGCTAACCATAGAGAGAAGACAAAAGGAAGAATTAGAATTTCCTATAAAAGTTCCGCCCGAAATCGACCCCACCACTGCCATGCGTATGATCTTGGGTCAAAAAAGCGGCTGCGCGACAATCGGTAAGCCTTCCATGACAATAATCTTTTTAGCCTCATGGCCCCCGCTATGCCGAAAAATTATCGCGCAAAAAACTTACTGGATTTACCATAATCGGAAATTCCGCCCCTCGCCCCCGACCCCCGTCACTTTGTTTAGACCCTTCGGGGGACAAACAATAGTGAAAGGCATATCTACGGTCCTGCTAATCGTGGCCATTATATATATTATATTCTGGAAAAAAATCACGAGAGCTTTGTGTAACCGAAGCGAAGCCCAGTCCCCGCCCAACCCTAAATAAAAACGGATCGTCATCATCTCTGCCGCCCCTTTAAAATATCGGGGCGGCGTTTTTTTATCCACATCATCCGCTGACCCGAGGTGCGCTTTTTTCAAAAATGTTTTATACTATAGATACAACTTTAAATTATTCATGACCAAACTGCCTCCAAAAAATAATCCCGACCTGGACAGTGACCACGACGGTCT
>CAZJMI010000005.1:11426-19527 GCA_964547305.1 uncultured Gammaproteobacteria bacterium | reverse complement strand
TCAGGTTGAGTAGCTTATAAATTGACCTACGAATAAAAAATAGTTTATAATATAATCATCTATTATAGTCCGTGTGCCCATGCTTAAAGCTCCATCAAAAAAATCCGTCGACCCCGACTTGGACAGTGACCACGACGGTCTCACCGACGAAGAAGAGCGTCTTATTTTTGGTACCAACCCCTACGACCCCGACACTGACCACGACGGCATGAATGATGGCGATGAAGTCCGAGCCGGCCGCAATCCGCGCGGCGGCGGTCTCATCAAAAATCTCTTCATCCCGCATGCCGGCAACAACTACGAACCGCAAATCTTACGTCCCAAGCGGCTTTTTTGGCATGCCGCCGTCGCTATCTCGGTCAAACTGATTGTCGTCTCCGCCGCCTTGCTTTTCCCCATCACCGCATGGCTCACACCAGATGTTTTGAATGAACAAAGTCAAAAAATCCTTGAGCTCACCAACCAAGTCCGCCTCAAAATGAGTGTCCCGACTTTGATTGAAAATCTCCAGCTCAAAAACGCCGCCCTGGGCAAAGCCGAAGATATGCTCGTCAAACAATACTTCGCCCACACCAATCCCCAGAAACAAAACCTGACTTTTTGGCTCAAGCGCGCCAATTATAAATACGCCGTCGCCGGAGAAAATCTGGCCCTCGGTTTCACCAGCGCGGAAAATGTCGTCAACGCTTGGATTAAAAGCAAAACTCACTACGCCAATTTGATTGACCCGGATTTTCAAGAAGTCGGCATCGCCATGGTCAGCGGCTCTTACAACCAACGCGAAACCACTCTGGCCGCCCAGCTTTTCGGCAGCGCCCAGCGCCCACGCAAAACCACCTTCCTTAACAATAGCAAAACCCTCCCCAATACCCACGACCCATCGCAAGACCAATTCGCTATGCGCATGATTCAAGTCTTGGGCGAAAAAGATGACCAAGCCGCCGGCCCTCAAGCCCCCATGGAAACTCCGCGCCTCATCTTTCCCTCCGCCGGTGACCGCGTCAACAACAATCCTGTCAAAATTAAAATCTGGTCCGAAACCGCCAGTCAAGTCACTGTCCAACCGGCAATCACCTCCACCCCGCCCATTATAGCCTCTTGGGAAGCTGGATTTTGGGTCGCCGATTTATGGCTGGAAGATGAAGGTGAAAATCATTTCACCTTCACTGCCACCCGCGGCGAAGAAAATATCACCGCCGCCGACCAAACTTTAATTCTAGATAGCATTGGCCCCATAGTGGATGTTGATAATACCGCTCTCAAAATTGATTACCCCGAGGGCAAAAAAGAAATTATCGTTTTCGGCAGCGCCGTCCTTACCCCCGACACCCAAACCGCCGGCATCGATTTCAGTAGTTATCATATCGACCTGACCCCTGGTGAAAATAACACCTGGGAAGGGAGCCTGATACTCTTCAACGAAGCTGACCGCGATACTGTCTTTGATCCGGCTGTTTTGCCGACTATCACAGCCGTGGACGACTTGGGCAACACCACCATCGCCGATATCCAATGGGATCGTGTCATCCCCAGCCACACCTCCATTATCAAACAATATTTCTTGGCCAAAGACCAAAGTTCCGTTTCCAGCGCGCTTGGTCGCTTCTTCAGTTGGACTTCCATTTATTACCAAATTATTTTACTCTTAGTGGGCGCGGCCTTGATTTTAAACATCATCGTCAAAATCCGTCAGCAAAACCCGCGCGTCATTGTCAGCTCGGTACTTTTCTTGGCTCTAGTGGCCGCCATGCTTGTTTTCTAAAATACAGTATGCGACGTTTACTAATTTTACCGCTTCTAATCTTCAGCCTCACATGGGCGGCTCCCTCGCAAGCCGCCGGTTTTGTGAGCGCCAATCTCTGGCTTTCCAATGAGCATCCCCTGGTTGGCTCCAGTGTCAAAATATCCTCCGTCATTGCCAACGAAGACCCGCACATTTTCGGCGGCCTGATACAATTTGAATCTGACGGACAAATTATCGCCCCAGCCGAAAATTTTGAACTGGCTGGCAACGACAACAGCCGCGTCTTTTCAGTCACATGGAATCCCACCGCTGGACAACATACCGTCCGCGCCGTTTTAACCGCCACCTACTTTATTGGCGCGCAAAGCCAACATCTACCCACCGATGGCAATGTTATCAGCAATAGCCTTGGTGTTTTTGTCGATGTGGATAGCGATGGTGATACTATCCCCGACCAACAAGAAACTGCCAACGGCACCAACCCGCAATCCGCTGACACCGATGGTGACACCGACCCCGACAACACCGACCCCGCGCCTTCGAACTCAAAAGTTTTCAGTGTGCCCGATGGCGACGGCGACAAAATTCCCGATGCGCTCGACAGCGACCTGGATAACGATGGCCTCTACAATTGGGAAGAAGACGCCCTCGGCACCAACCCGCGCCTTTTCGATACCGACGGTGATGGAGTAGGGGACAAACAAGACGCCTTCCCGCTAGATTCCCGCCGCTCTCAAATCTCCGCACAAACCGGCTCTGTCATCGCCGACGATGCAGGTGAAGTTTTGGGTGAAAAAATTTACGCGCCTTTTGACTCTGAATATTCCGATGCTATGCCGCCCGTCACCGCCTCCCGCCGCGCACTCTGGCCGTCTATCCCTTGGTGGAAAATTATTATTACTACCATACTTTTATTTCTCGCGCTCATTTTTATAGAAGCAAAAATTTATAGCCGCAAGCCGTCTCTTCCTAAACATTTTTAATGCCCCTACACTTTTTTATCACGAAAGATTATAATATAAACATCTATAATTTATCATTCAAAAAACACCTCTATGATCTCGAAACAAGTTCGCTTCACCGTCGTCCTAGCTATTGTCCTCTGCGCCAGCTGCTATTTTGGCTCCATTGGTTGTGCCGCCGAAGCCGGTACCAGTGTCACCATTCTTCCGCGTGAAACTGGAATCTTCCAAGCCGCCGTTGAACAAGGCCAAGTCTTGGGTGAAAAAGTCTATGCATCCGACATGGAACAAGAATCAGACTTTGCGGATACTGCCATCACCCCAGCTGACGATTCCAACCCCAACCTTATTGCCCCAGCCCCTGCCACCACAAAGACTACAGCTCGCGCCGCCACCGGAGACGTCACCGTTGAAATAGCCGTTATCGCTCTAGTTGCCCTCTTATTGATAATTCTAATTCTAATAGAAAAAGACCGCCGCAGATAATCGTCCCGCTTTTTTAGTTAACAGCGCTCCTTGTTTTTGGCTTGTGGATAACTTTTTTGACAGAAAAAACCATTAAGCGTATAGTGTTCATTATATTATATTGTTAAAAGTTAGAGGGGGGTTAACAAGAAAATTTATATATTGCTTGTCGGGTGAATTTTTAATAATTAACAATATAAAAAAATGCAACGACTATCTGTGTGCGCCGCCTTTTTAAAGGGTAAATTGTTTAGTAGAAAAGGATTCCTGGTCTTGGCCGCGACGATGTTGATTATCGGCGGCTTTTTTGTCAGCGCGACTCCCGCGCGCGCGGCGACTACCACCTTGTATCCCAATGGAATTGGAAATTTTGACCAATGGAGTTTGGGCGCGGGTAGTACCAAAGTATTTGCCGTTGGACCCAATGATATTACTGATGTTTCCTATATTAATGAAACAGCTAGCGGCGAATCCCAAACTTTTACTGTTCCGGGTGCGAATTTGCCTGCCGGCGCCACGATTAATTCCATTACTTTGAATGCGGTAGCGCGTGTAAGCACAGGAGCTGCTGATATTAATTTAAGACTAGAAAAAGGAGCAACGGGAGGTGATATTAGCGACGATATTACCACTTACACTTTGACTAACTCTTACACAGCTTATTCTCGTGTTTTAGTAATTAATCCTTTTACCAGCTCAAGTTGGACTTTATCAGAAATCAATGCCTGGACTACTAACTTTGGAGCTTTATATTCTGATGTTGGTGCTGGCAACACTGCTCGTATCACTCAAATTTCCGTGGTTGTTAATTACACACTTGATGCTATTTCGCCGGTAATCAATTCCCATGCCAATGAAATAGCTACAGCCGATTCTTTGGGCGGTGCTATAGTTAGTTATGCCCCGCCAACCGCCACAGATAACTTTGACCCCATAGTGACTGTCAATTGTTTACCGGCCGCGGGTTCATTTTTTACCATAGGCGCTCATACTGTTACCTGCAACGCCAGTGATTCATCGGGTAATCTGGCTATTCCGACAACTTTTATCGTCACGGTCAATCCTGGCCCCGTCAGCGCCAGCCAATCAAGTTTAGATTGGAGTAATTCAGGGAAAGGGGTTATTACCACCGATGGCGGCACGGCGACTTTTGTTATTACCGCCAGGGACCAGTATGGCAACATTATTCCCGGCGCCACTGTGGTTTTAACCGCTAC
The DNA here is from genome assembly GCA_964547305.1 of uncultured Gammaproteobacteria bacterium. Taxonomy (GTDB): domain Bacteria; phylum Patescibacteriota; class Patescibacteriia; order UBA2591; family JBAYNP01; genus CAZJMI01. The sequence goes on along the minus strand of CAZJMI010000005.1, from coordinate 15,139 downwards.
AGGCACCTATAATTCTTTTGACCCCCTTTCAGTAATTACTAATGCCAGCGGAAGCGCGATTGTTCGTCTGCAATCAACTAAAGCGGAAAGCAAAACTATTTCGGCTTCAATTAATGGCACTATCATTGACCAAACGCAGTCAGTTTCATTTATAGCCGGCGCTCCACAAAATGGTTATATTTCCGCCGAGACCATTACTCCCGAGGCTAGTTTAACTAGCACCACCATTTCGTTGATTATCAAGGTAACCGATAGTAATGGCAACCTGGTTGTGGACAATACAATTGTTGCCTTACTAGCCACTGACGGAGTGATAGGCGGTACTGGCAATACTATCAGCGGCATAGTCGCTAGAACTTTAACGCTTAAAGGCAAGGGTATTGTCACTTTGAGTTTCAGCGGCTTGAATGCTCTTGAAGACACGGTAATCAATTTCAGAGACACCACCAAGCCGGAAATCACTATTCTCGGCGACAACCCCGCGGAAGTTGAATATCGCACCCCCTATATTGACGCAGGCGCCACGGCTTGGGACAATATTGACGGCGATATCACGGGTAATATTGTTACCAGTACCGACGGTTTAGATACTGGCGTTATCAATCAAACCCCACCGTTTATTGATAAAATTGTAGCCATTTATCATGTCTATTATGATGTCTCCGACAGCGCTGGCAATCCCGCCGATCAAAAAATCAGAACTGTCTATGTTAAAGATACTGTCGCCCCAGAAATTACTTCTATCACTTCAGACGCAACCACTCCTGGTGTTTTGAAAATAGGGGATACAATTAATTTTATCTTAACTCCCGATACTGCCGAACCGGTCGCCCTAGTGAGTGGCTCTTATAATGACCGAGTTTTGGTATGGACCACCACTGATGGCGGTGTCACTTATACCGCCGTTTACACTGTCACCGACGGTCAAACTGACCGAACAACGCCTCTACAAATCACCGGCGTTATCATAACCGACGAGGCAGATAATACCAGCGCGCCGTTTGACGGCTCGGATATTCAAAAAACTATTGATGCCAATCGCCCGACAGTTTCTGCTGTTGATTCAGATGGACGAATCTATAATTTAGTAACCCCTTCGCCGCAACCTATTAAAGTTACTTTCAATGAAGATGTCTCTAACATTCCGACAATTACAGTAAATGGCGCTGGCCAGCTAGTAGTGAATTGTGATGATGACAAAACATTCTGTTTTGATTACACTATTCCGTCCGCCACTAGTTCTACCCTCATGACAATCCAAATTTCAGGAGCACAAGATATTGCCGGAAACACCATGGCAGACGACAATACCCATACTTTTATAGTGGATACCGTTGCGCCGACCTTGACAGAAGTAACTCCTGTAACCCCGCTCGGCAACGACCCCACGCCTGATTACACCTTCAATTCAGACGAAGCCGGCGCGATAACTTACGGCGGCAGCTGTTCTAGCACGACACTTACGGCTATTAAAGGTGATAACACTATAACATTTAATCACTTGCCCGACGGAACCTATTCTGATTGCACCATCACTGTCACCGACCATGCCGGCAACCCCAGTAATTTACTACAAGTTTCGCCTTTCACTATTGATACCATCCGTCCCACTGTTACGGTTTCATCAACCGCTTCAGACCCGACCAACAGCCAGCCGATTCCGGTCACAGTACAATTTTCCAAGCCGGTAGATGATTTTGATGAAACAGACATAATTATTACCAACGGAACTTTAACCCCAGGCAGCTTTACCAGCACTAGCGCTACCGATTATTCATTTACTATCACGCCCGCTGGCACCGACCCAGAGATGATTACAATTTCGGTTGATATTAACGTCGATGTCGCGCATGATGCCGCCACCAACGGCAATGAGGCGGCCGCAACATTCTCCATCGTTTATGACACGGTTAAACCGACAGTTGTGTCCACCACCCTCAAAGAAGGTGCGACGGTTTCCGATGGTTTAGTCAAAGCCGGAGATATTTTAACTGTTGAAGTTGAATTCAACGAGCCAATAGCCGAATCTCCAGACCCGACTATTGCTATTTCCGGAGCCGGACAAGATTTATTACCCACAGAAATGACTCGCATTGACGCTACTCATTATATCTATGATTATCTTGTCACAGGACCGGGCGATGGAGAGGCAGTTATTACCATTGCCGATGCCGCCGACTTAGCCGGCAATATTATGGACCCCAATTCCAGCACAACCTTTGAAGTGGACAATACTTTACCGGTGATTGAACAGCACGACGATATAATTGCAACCGCCGATACTTTCGGCGGGCGGATTATTGACTATATCGTCAATGCCAGCGACACACACGATGGCGTTCTCGCGCCAACTTGCTCGCCATTTTCCGGCTCATTTTTCCCGGTTAGTGCTACCACAAATGTCACCTGTACAGCCGTTGACACAGCCGGCAATCTGGCTGAACCAATGTTCTTCAATGTGACTATCAATCCGGATATTATCACCCAATTAACAGTATTGGCCGATAGCCCTTTTGATACCTCAAATCCGCTAACAACCGATACGGTGAATCTAACTATCAACGGACACGACCAGTACAACAATACAACAACCAACCAAAGCGGCACCATGGTAATAATTTCAGCTGATAATGGCGGCGCGCTGGGAATTGGAATTTTAACCTTAATTAACGGAGAAGCCGCCACAACATTAAATAAAACATCCGCGGGCGCTGTTAATTTAACTGTTTCCAGCGGTTCCTTAATCCCGGGGTCTACGGTAGTAACCTTTATCGCCGCTGACACTACCGGTCCAGAGATTACACTTGTAAATCCTTCCGGCGCGGGTGTTTCCATCAGCGCACCTTTATTCTTCACAACCAACGAAGCACTAAAATCCGCCACAGTTAATTCTAACAATATTCAATTGTGGAAAATTAGCAGTACTGATGAACAAGTTCCGGCTGTCATCTCTCTGGTGGAGGGCGACATGCGTGTAAATATCTCACCAAATAACCCACTAGAATATTCTGCTTCATATTACTTTATTATTACTTCCGCTATAACAGATGAGGCCGGTAATGCTCTCGCGACACCAAGAGACGGTTCTAACACCGGCTTTACCATCGCCGAAAATACCGCCGACTTAACAGCGCCAATGGTCGTTACCCAATATCCAATTTCCGATGCTATAAATGTGCCCTTGGCAGTTCAACCATTAATTGATTTCTCCGAGGCAATGGATGCAACTACGCTTTATTCCACAAATGTTAAGTTGATCAAAAATTCCGATGTTAGTGAAGTTTTGGCGACAGTTATGGTAGCCAACGGCGCCACTCGCGCTATTATTCAGCCACTAAGCCCGCTAGAACAAGATACCGTTTATCATATAGAAATAACCGCGGGCGTAAAGGATACAGCCGGAAATTATTTAGCGGAAACTTATAGCGGCGGGAATTTCACCACCATCCAAGTTCCACCAATGGTGATAGACCATATCACGGCAGTTAATAATTCCGTGGTCGCGGATGGCACCTATATTAATGGCTGGCATTACAAATTTGAAGTGACGGTTAATACCAACGAAACCCTAATGCGAGTCAAATTCTCCGACTGGATAAATTCGGCTAGTTCTACTAATACTGTAGCCGTCAATGGCAATACCAGATTGTTGTTTAATACCGCCAGCGGTGGATTGGGTGCCTCGGTCGGCTTGACTGATGATGATATTATCA
>CAZJMI010000005.1:0-11326 GCA_964547305.1 uncultured Gammaproteobacteria bacterium | reverse complement strand
ATGATGGCTGATTGGGGCAAGACAGGAAATAATATTGCTTCTGACTTAAATGGCGACCTCAAGGTTGATAAATATGATTTTGCCTTATTAATGGCTCATTGGAGTTAAGATTAAAATAAAATTATGCAAAAAATGAAAATCTCAATTATTTTTTCCAGTTTGGCCTTGCTACTGGTGTTTGGTTTGGCAGGCACGGCTCAAGCTGCTACTGCGTCTTTATATCTTTCTCCATCCAGCGTCAGCAAAACCGTCGGTGATTTTATGAACATTACCGTGGGAATCGCCCCAGCTGAAAATAATGTTTTGGCAGTGGAGGGCAGTTTGGTTTTCAATAATTTAAATTGTGAAAGTATCGTGGTGGCCAATGACATTGTGGCGCAAGCTTACCCAACTTGTGAAAACTCTCATTTTTTGTTGGGTATATCATCTGGAACAACCGTTAATAAAAATTTATTTACCGTGACAGTCAAAGCCGGTACGGCCGGCATGGCTGGTGTTAGTTTCACGGGTGTGGATATTATCGGAGCTGGCGTGTCGCTTTCTTCGGCCGCAACTAATGGTAATTACACAATTAATGCTTTATCTGAATTGCCACCGGCAGAAGTCAAACCAGCGGAAGAAACCACTCCCGCCAAGTCGACTACCAAGCCCACGGCTATTCAACCAGTAGAAGTTTTGCCAGAAATATCGTCCACCACGGACACCGAACCGGGGGGAGAGGTTTTGGGAGAAAAAGTGTTCGCAGAACCCGAATCAGTTGCCGCTCCAACTCCAATAAAAAATAATTTCGGTATAATTAAAATTATTATTGCCCTAGTTGTGATTATGGTTTTGGTTATTGGCATCAGAACCGCCGTAAGAATAAATAAAAAATAAATTAATCTGAAAAATCTTTTTTGGGGCCGGGTTTTATTTGTCAAAAACTCCATTTTATAGTAGGATTGATAATGAATAAGCGTCTGTTTTATGAAAAAATTCATTCTCACGGCCGTCTCTCTAATACTTGGCGGTATTATTCTCGGTATCGCGATTAGTGTTAGCGGCCTCAAAAATATCCTACAAATTGTACATTCCTTGAATTGGCTCTGGCTTTTGGGTGTCCCATTTTTTTTCAGCTTAGTTTTTGCTCTCGATACTTGGCGCTGGCGCGTCATCCTCAAACGCGCCGGCTATCACTCTACCCTCTGGCATCTAATCGTTGCTAAGTTGGCCGGCTTTGCTATCTGCTATGTCACGCCCATTATGTATGTCGGCGGTGAAGGCGCGCAGGGTTATATCCTCAAAAAAGAGACCGACATCCCGCTCGTCAAAAGTATGTCTACTATTATTATAGACAAAGCCGTCGAAATGCTCCTGGTCTTAATATTTTTCATCGTCTGCGGGTTTTTAATGCTCTGGCGCCTAAGCAACCCAATTTATGTCAGCTTGGCCGGATTTTTAATCGCCGGTTCTATCGCTATTCTTTTAGCCTTCTTTTGGCAAATTCATCGCGGTCGCAAATTCTTTGTCACCCTATTGAAACTTTTCCGCTTAGACAAAATTAACTTCATCGCCCGCCGCACCCAGCGAGTAGAAATAATAGAAAACGACATCTACGGTTTCTTCCGCGCCCACAAAAAGACCCTTTGGCAAACACTCGGCATCTCCGCCCTTTCCACCCTTGCCTATCTACTATTATTTACCTGCGTTCTTCAAGCGCTCAACTACTATATCAACTTCGCTCTCATTATGATATTGCGCGGTTTGGCAATTTTTGTTAGTCTGATTCCTGTTCCCGCCGCGCTCGGTGTTTATGAGGGCTCCTTTGGCTTCGCCTTTAGCGGCATTGGTCTGGACCCGGGTGCCGGTATCGCTTTTAGCTTGGTCATGCGTACTCTCTATGTTCTTTGGACCGCGCTCGGCATCGCCTATATTTCACATTTCGGCATTAGCCTTTTCTCTGCCAATGGCAACGGCAACGGACACCCGCCCGCCACATCCTGACAAATCCCTAATTCTCGACTCATGCTAAAAATATCCCCCGCGACCCGCGATCGTATCCTGGAAATTATCCCCGGCGGCTCCGTCTGGCTAACTTTGATTTTAGCCATCAGTCTTTCATTCATCAAACCACTTTGGCTGATATACTTCATCATCCTTTTCAGTCTCTATTGGATTTTACGCATTTTTTATTTAAACATTCACATCATCTACTCCTGGCTACACGTGCGCCAAGCCACCAGGGTCGATTGGGCCATCAAAGTCCGTCAAATTCCCGGTTGGGACCAGTATTATCACCTGGTAGTCCTCCCTACCTATAAAGAAGGTTTAAATGTTATCGAAACTTGTATTGAAAGTTTAATCAAAAATACTCATCCTCTAGATAGATTCATCGTCGTACTCGGTGGCGAAGAAGGCGATAAAGACAATTTTCTCCAGCGCGCCGAAATTATTAAAAATAAATACGCCGACAAATTTTTCAAATTTTTAGTCACCGTCCACCCGCGCGGCCTACCCGGTGAAATCCCCGGCAAAGGTTCCAATGCCGCCTGGATGGGGGAACATGCCAAACGGCTGATTGACGAGCTCAACCTACCATACGACAAAATCATTGTTTCCAACTTTGATATCGACACCGTCGCCCATCCGCATTATTTTTCCTGCCTTACTTATAAATACATCACCAGCCCCGACCCCACCCATACCAGCTTCCAACCTGTAGCCTACTATCACAACAACATCTGGGACGCGCCTATGATTCTGCGTGTCGTCGCCAACAGTACCACTTTCTGGATTTTGGCCGACTTGGGGCGTCCCGAAAGAATGTTCACCTTTTCCTCGCACTCCATGAGTTTCAAAGCACTGGTGGACGTAGGCTTTTGGTCCCGTGACCTAGTCACCGAAGATTCTCACATTTTTTGGCAATGTTTCGTGCGCTATCATGGCAATTATCGCGTTCAACCGATGTTTATTCCCGTTTCCATGGACACGGTTATGGCCAAAACTATCTGGCAAAGCCTCAAAAATCAATATCTGCAAGTTCGCCGTTGGGGTTGGTGCGTAGAACAATGGCCCTACATCGTCACCGAATTTTTCACCAAAAAAGGCCGCGCCATTCCATTTTTTAAAAGACTCAAATTCTTTTGGAACTTTGCCGAAGGCTCTTACTCTTGGGCCGCCGCCCCGCTCTTACTCTTTATGCTGGGCTATTTGCCTTTCATCTGGGCCGACACCGTCACAAAAGCCCAAGTCATCACCCAAAACGCCCCCTATGTTCTACAAAACATCATGGCCGCCGGTATGCTTGGCCTTATACTCCTAGCCATTATGAGCACCGCCATCCTACCACCCGCCCCCAAGGGACAAAAACACCGCTATATCACCATGCTCCTACAATGGGTTCTCCTCCCGTTCTCTATGATTATTTTCGGCTCCCTCCCCGCGCTGGATGCTCAAACCCGCCTATTGCTCGGGTCAAAATTTAGACTCGGCTTCAATGTCACCCCCAAAGTCCGCAAACCCACCGCCACATAAATATTCTTATGCCAATCTCCACCCCACCCGCCAATCTCAATATTATAGAAAATCACCATCTCGCCCCGCTCACCGGTTTCAAAGTCGGCGGCCCGGCGCGTTTTTTTGTTTCCATCGCCGACACCGCCACCTCACCCCCGCGCCAGCTCCTCGCGGCTCTAGATTGGGCCGCCTCCAATAACTTGCCCATCAAAATCCTGGGACAGGGGACCAATATTCTCGTCCCTGACACCGGTTATCCCGGTTTAGTTATTCATCTTCAACCCGACCCCAGCACGCCCATTGAAAAAATTCTCTCACCCGATTCACGACCCGCCTATCACACTCCCGCCGGTCTTCCCCTCGCCGCCCTCGTCACCGATTTTGCCCAAGACGGCCTCGACCTTTCCTGGGCCGCCGGCATTCCCGGCACCGTCGGTGGCGCCATTCGCGGCAACGCTGGAGCCTTCGATGGTGACTGTGCCAGCGACCTCGTCTCCGTCAAATATCTCGACCTCGACCATCCCGACCAGCCACCCGTCACCCTGCCCGCCGCCGACTGCCAATTTTCCTATCGTCAGTCTATTTTCAAAACTCATCCCCGCTATCTCATCCTCTCCGGCACCTGGTGCCCACCAACTCGCCCCGCCGCCGAAATCCAAACCGCCATCACCGACCACCTAGCCTACCGCCGGACCCACCACCCCATCGACCTACCCTCCGCCGGCAGCACTTTCAAAAATCCCTCTCCCGAGCAATCCGCTGGCTGGCTGATAGAACAAGTCGGTCTCAAAGGCCATATCGTCGGCCACGCCCAAATTTCCCCCAAACACAGCAATTTCATCGTCAATCTCGGCGGCGCCACCGCCCAGGATATCTATGACCTCATTCGCGTGGCCCAAACCCGCGTCCACGAGCAATTCGGCCTCACCCTCGAACCCGAAATCGACCTTTGGGCATAGGCAAGAGACAACCCCACCCCAAACCTTGACAGCAAAACACAAACCCTGTATAATTCCCACTAAGGCTAATAACTTTTAGAAGCTATATTTTTTGAATGGCAAAAAACGAAGACTTTTTGGAGCTAGATGGAGTAGTTGATGAACTACTACCTGGTGCCACCTTTCGGGTCACACTCGAAGATGGCCGACAAATCCTAGCTCATTTATCAGGACGCATGCGTATGCATCGCATCCGACTCTTGCCGGGAGACAAAGTCAAGCTCGAAATTTCGCCTTATGATTTAAGCAAGGGACGTGTAGTCTATCGCTACTGATTTTTTTTAACGCTAAACCATTTATGAAAGTTCGCTCATCGGTTAAAAAAATTTGTAAACAATGTAAGGTCGTCCGTCGTGAGGGCCGTGTTTGCGTTGTTTGCCCCAATCCTAAGCATAAACAAAGACAAGGCTAACTTATTTTAATTATGGCTAGAATCGCTGGTGTTAATTTACCCCCCGCAAAAAGAGTCGAAGCCGCGCTGTGGTACATTTATGGCATTGGGCCGACCACTTCGCGCAAAATTTTAACTGTCACAAAAATTAACCCCGACGCTCGGGTTAAAGACCTTTCTGATGAAGAGGTTAATAAATTACGTGAGGTTATCGAAAAAAAGCACATGGTAGAAGGCGATTTACGCCGCAAAGTCAGTGGCAATATCAAGCGCCTCAAAGAAATTAGTTGTTATCGTGGCCTACGGCATGCCAAAGGCCTGCCATCCAACGGCCAACGCACCAAAACCAACAGCCGTACCGTCCGTGGCAATGTCCGCCACACCATGGGCAGTGGCCGCGCCAAATCAGCCGAAAAAACCTAATTTAAATAAGTTTTATGGAAGATAAAAATATCACAACTCCAGCCACCGACCAAACGACCAAACCGGCCGAACCCGTTGTCGCCACTCCCGCCCCGACCGCTGCCCCCGCCGAAAATGATGGCACTCCTGAATGGTTGTCCGGCCCCGAGCCCGAGATGAAGTCCAAGACTGTCAAACCAAAGACCGTCAAAGGCCGCAAAAAGTCCAAAGGCCCCATCAAAATAGTCAAACGCGGCCGCGCCTACATCCAAGCCACCTACAACAACACCATCATCACCCTGACTGATTCCAGCGGCAATGTCATTTCCTGGTGTTCTGCTGGTGCCATTGGTTTCAAAGGCCCGAAAAAGTCCACCCCCTACGCCGCCGGCCTGATCGTCAAAAACGCCGTGGACAACGCCAAGCCCCGTGGGCTGGAAGAAGTCAGCGCCTATGTCAAAGGCGTCGGTATGGGTCGTGAGGCCGCCATCCGCGCCCTTTACGCCAACGGTTTAAATATTTTATCTATCAAAGACGTCACCCCGATTCCGCACAACGGCTGCCGTCGCAAGAAGCGCCGCCGCGTTTAATCTAATATAATCTATGGGAAGAGCTATCGGTCCAAAATGTAAACTCTGTCGCCGTGAAGGCACTAAACTCTTTTTGAAAGAGTCTCTCTGTGTTTCCAATAAATGTCCACTTTTAAAACGCAAATACGCGCCTGGTCAACACGGCGCCAGCAATGCCCGGCGACAAAAGTTATCTGAATATGGCAAGCAGCTGCGTGAAAAACAAAAAGCCAAGCGTATTTATCGCCTGATGGAAAAACAATTCCACTTGCTTTTCGTCCAAGCCAGCGGCCAAAAAGGAACCACCGGTGAAAATTTCTTAAAATTACTAGAAAAGCGCCTGGACAACACCGCCTACCGCCTAGGCTTTGCCCTTTCTCGCGATTCCGCTCGTCAGCTAGTTTCTCACGGACATATTACCGTCAACAGCCGCAAAGTTGATATCCCGTCATTTGAAGTCAAAGTCGGCGACCAAATTGGCCTCAAAGCCAGCGGCAAAATGTCTACTCAAATCAAAGAACGCCTGGAAAACGACACCTCCAGCGGCGAAATGCCCGCTTGGCTCACCCTTGACCCCAAGACCCACCAAGCCAAAGTTGTCTCCGAACCGACTGCCACCGACCTACCGCAGGACATCGACACCAAACTAATTGTTGAGTTCTACTCAAAATAATTTTACTACTATTTATCAAAATTCAATGGAAAAAATCTCTTTACCTTCCAAAGTAGACGTCAAAACGTCAAAAGAGAATCCGCATCGCGCTCTCATCGCCATTGAACCTTGCTACCCAGGCTACGGCGCCACTTTGGGCAACGCCCTCCGCCGCGTTCTGATGTCATCTTTGCAAGGAGCGGCCGTGGTCGCCGTCAAAATCAAAGGCGCGCACCACGAATTTTCTTCCCTTTCTGGAGTTAAAGAAGATGTCGTTGATATCCTACTGAATTTGAAGCAACTGCGCGTCTCCATGACTGACACCGAGCCAGAAATTCTCTACTTGAAGACCAGCGGCGAGAAAAAAATTACCGCCAAAGACATCCAGACTGTCGCCGGTGTCAAAATTATCAATCCCGAATTGGAAATCGCCACCCTCACCGACAAAAAATCCGAATTTGAAGCCAAAATTTGGGTCAAACCCGGTCGTGGCTATGTCCTGGTCGATGAACAAGAAAAAATCGACCTGGAAGTTGACGCCATCAAAGTCGACTCCACCTTCACCCCCGTCCTCAATGTCGCCCTGGATGTCGAAAATGTCCGTGTCGGCGACAAGACCAACTTTGATAAACTGCTTTTAGATATTACTACCAATGGCGCCGTCACTCCCGAAGACGCTCTCAAAGAGGCCGCCAAAATTCTAGTCGAACAGTTTAATTTCGTTATTGACCCCAGCGCCGCCATCGAAGAAGAGGAAGAAACGGAAATAACGGAAAATGAAATCCTATCTACCGAAAAAGCACTCGAAGAAGAGACTGAGCCAGCACCCAAAGCGAAAAAGACCAAAAAAGAAACCAAAAAAGCCGAACCGGCTGCTAAGAAAAAGGTTGTTAAAAGTAAAAAATAGTCATGAGACATCGCAACACTACAAAAATTCTTGATCGCAAAGTCGGACCACGCAAGGCCCTCATTCGCGGCTTGGCCGAACATCTGGTCATCTACGAAAAGATTCAAACCACCGATGCCCGTGCCAAAGTCATCCGCCCTATAGTGGAAAAATTAGTCACCATCGGAAAAGAAAATAACTTGACCGCTCGTCGGCGCCTCTTGAGTTATCTATTCACCCGCAACGCCGTCAATAAAGTCCTGGAAGTCCTCGGACCCCGCTACGCCGATCGCACAGGCGGCTATCTACGCATCAACAAAATCGGCCCCCGTGCCGGCGATGCCGCTGAAATGGTTTTGATTAGCTTTGTATAATTCATTATATGGAAACTACTGTTAAAAAAACTCCCGCCGTCAAAAAACCCGCCATCAAACTTGAGCACCCAAAAGAAGTCATCGATGCCACTGATCAGATCATGGGTCGTTTGGCGACCAGAATCGCCACGCTCTTGCAAGGCAAAGACCAGCCCGGCTATCTCCCGTATCTAGACACCGGCGCCGAAGTTCAAGTCACCAATGTAGCCCAGATGAAAGTCACCGGCAACAAAATGGAAGATAAAAAATACTATCACCATTCCGGCTACCCGGGCGGATTAAAGACCAAGCTCATGAAAGAGCTCACCCCGGCCCAAAGACTACAGCACGCCGTTTCCGGCATGTTACCAAAAAACAAATTGCGCGCCCCGCGCCTCAAACGCTTAAAAATCACCTAAGCCTATACATGACTACTTCTACCACCAAAACCAAAAACACCTCAAACGGCTATGGCCGTGGCGGCCGTAAAACCACCACCGCCCGCGCGCGCATCTTTACCAGCGGAAAAGGCAAGATTACCATCAATGACAAAGATTATTGCGAGTACTTTTCATATTTCGTTTTTCAACAAATAGTCAAAGCCCCGCTCGTGGTCACATCTGAAGAAGGCAAAGTGGATATCACGGTCAAAGTCACCGGCGGCGGCATCCGTGGCCAAGCTGAAGGCATCCGCCACGCCATCTCTCGCGCCCTGATTGACTACAAACCGGAACACCGCGTCCTACTCAAGCCCGAAGGCTTCTTGACCCGTGACCCACGCGCCAAAGAACGCAGCAAATTCGGCCTCCGTGGCGCCCGCCGCGCCCCGCAGTGGGCCAAGCGGTAATTTCCCTTACCCCCTACTTCCATATATAGAAACAGACCCCGCCAGGGGTCTGTTTTTTCGTGATTTTTCACGGTTATGATTAACATAAGTGCGAAAAAGTGTATAATGGTATTGTATAGTAAAAATACCAGCTACCGAGGATTCCTCGGCAGTTCGCTAGAATAAAATATGAGAAAAAATCAGCAAATTGTCCCCAATAATAGCTTCACAGAGTTTCTGCTTTATACCACCCCAAACGGTAAGGTAAAAGTAGAGATATTTTTGCGCGATGAAAATATCTGGCTGACACAAGCTAAAATTGCCGAGCTTTTTGGAGTGGAAAGACCAGCCGTCACTAAACACCTTCAAAATATCTTTGCCAGTGGCGAATTGCAAGAAAATTCAGTTAGTTCCATTTTGGAACATACTGCAGGGGATGGTAAATTATATAAGACAAAGTTTTACAACCTAGACGCGATTCTTTCTGTCGGTTATCGGGTGAATAGCGCGCAAGCGACACAATTTCGCATCTGGGCGACCGAACGACTCAAAGAATATATCATCAAGGGATTTACCATGGATGACGAGCGGCTTAAAAATCCCAATAATATCTTTGGTAAGGACTATTTTGAAGAGCAGTTAGCTCGTATACGAAACATTCGGTCAAGCGAGCGGCGTGTGTACCAAAAAATAACAGATATATACGCGCAATGTAGCGCGGACTATTCTATAGACAGCGATATTACTAAAGAATTTTTTGCGACAGTTCAAAATAAACTTCACTTTGCCATCACAGGTAAAACCGCTGCCGAAATAATTCGCGCAAGAGTGAATAGTGCCAAGCCAAATATGGGGCTGACCGTTTGGAAAAATTCACCCAAGGGGAGAATCCGAGAAACCGATGTTATAATCGCCAAAAACTATTTGAATGAAAAAGAACTGGACCATTTGAATAGAATTGTCACCATGTATCTTGATTTTGCGGAAATGCAGGCTATGCGCGGGATTTTAATGCGAATGCATGATTGGGTGGCAAAATTGGATGCATTTCTGAAACTTAACGAAAAACAGATATTGGGTAATTCCGGGCTCGTAAGCCACGAAGTTGCCGAGGCATTAGCCCTCACAGAATATGAAAAATATCGCGTAGAACAAGATAAAAACTATGTCTCCGACTTTGACCGCGAAGTGGATAAAATTTTAAAGTTAGAGAAAAAGCGCAAGAAATAACCGAGTCATTCCCATTTTTAGTGAATGGAAGCCGTTTTACGCCTCAATTCACGGTTTTTCCGGTTCAAAGCCGAGCCGTTTCTTCTCCGTGTCATCCTGATCCGCCAGCTGGCGGAGAAGGATCTCTTTTTTCCGGTTCAAACCCCCACCGGCGCTGGCCGACGGACTGGTGGAATTTTTGGGCACCGACAGCGATTTAAAACTAGACCCCGAAGAACTCCAGAGCCATCAGTAGGTCACCCTAGACGAACTTTGGTCAAAAATCGACAATCCCGACCCCGCCTTCGCCAACTACAAAATCGTTATTGAAAAGGTCTTGCACGAGTTTGGTAAGGCGTAAAAAATCTCTTACTGAACTATTTCTTGATTAGCAATTTTAAAATTACAGACGCAAGAAACGGAATAAAAAAGCGGCCCCCATTTAATGGTGACCACTATTTTTTTACATCGTTCCATAGTTATTAGCCAATTTCCAACATTTGGCTGGCAGACAACTTACCTGTTTTTAGAATGGTTTCCCAAATCTTCGAGTTGTTAGCTTGTTTGCCAATTATCAATAATTGGCCTGCGGATAGAGTTGTTATCTCCAGTTTTAATCGCTCTACAACCATTCCCCAAATAGTATGTCTGTTGGCTTGTTTGCCAATCACTACCAATTGTTTGAGGGACAGCTTGTTGGTCTCTATAATAGCTTGCCAAACAGCGTCGCAAGTATCCTTGAATTTTCTGTCAGTAACTTGTTCGCCAATTACTAACATTTGTTCTGCGGATAGTCTGTTGGTTGCTACAATATAAAACCAAATATTACGAGTTTTGCCAATCTCCAACATTTGATCGACAGACATCCTACCAGTTTCTAGAATGGCTCTCCAGACCAGCCAATCGTCGGCTTGTTTAGCAATCTCCAGCATTTGGCTAAGGTTCAGCTGCCCCGTTTTAATTATATTCTCTGCCGTACAGGGATCCATTATACACCTCCTATTTTGTTTCATTGATTTTTAAAGGTCAAACTTCAGGAGCGAGGACACTACGACCAAAACTCTAGCACAAACGATAATAGAAGTCAAACCAAGCCGAGCCGGCGCGATTGACAAGCGCGCTGTATTGTGTTAAGCTGGAGACTAATTTGAGTATTGAAAATAAAATATAAATAAGGAGGAAAATGAGTCGTCATAAGAAAAAAGGGGCTACGAGCGGCGGCAAAAAGAAATTAGATGACGCAGAATCTCTCCCATCACCCCCAGGCACGGCATCGAAGGAAGGGAAAATGTCAGCCCCTAAAAAAAGAAGATTTTGGCGGCATAGAGATTATGATATAGAGAGGGGCATAGAAAGCTATACCGACCAGAAAAAACATCAAAGCTCACGCCGCGGAAAAAAATCATAAAGCTGTTTAATAGCCCCTACGCATGGTGTTGTAGGGGTTTTTTGTTTCAAAAAAAAAGGGGGGGGGGCGACTGGTTGACATTTGGGTGTGGGAGATATAGTATTTGGCATTAGTTTGATGTGTGGTATAATTAAAAT
>CAZJMI010000004.1:0-23526 GCA_964547305.1 uncultured Gammaproteobacteria bacterium | reverse complement strand
TCTTTAAATAATTGCGGAGTAACGTGTCCAACCACCCTAATAGTCGCCGGCACAAATCTATCCCCATAAACACTGGTCGGCAGCAGCGGAAAATACATTTCCTTCGTCGGAAAAGTCACTACCATCCCGATTTCTTTCTGCTTCTTACTCGGCGCACTCCCGAACTCATCCGGCGGAAACATTCTTGGTGCTTCTGGCAAGAGGAACTCTGTCGACTTTTGCAAGGCGCTAGTTTCCGCTTCTGGGCTAGAAACATTATCCGCGCTTACCCACGAAGCAATGAAAGAATATTCTTTTCCTATATAGCTATCCAAAACCGGAATAGCGCCATTCTCAATCGTCAGCCCCTTATCTTTAAAATACTCGTACAACCCAAACGTGGTTTTAGCAGTAACAATCTCCGAAGTGACTCCGTCTTTCTCTAAATGGTCATAAACCACCACATCTGGCTCTATCGGATCTCTTCCTGCACCTCCCGCGCCAATCGGTATTCCCATCGCATCTCCCACGCCATAGCTATTCGTATAACCTCCCATCCGATTCCGCGCTACATGCATAATTGTATAAAGTTGACTTATTTGCGCTACATCTCTGGCTGTATCGAGGCTAGCTTGCGCCATACCGGAAATTTCTTCACCACTAAACCGCGGTAAATCTTCAATAATATCAATTGTCACTTTATTCGGATCGGCTGGCACCGGGAAAACCCACACCACGGCCTTATTATCTTCATTTTCCATCCCGATACTGATAATCATCTTTTGCGACCCGTTCTCATAATTAATAAACGCCTGCTGATTATTTTCACTCGAATAGTCCCACCGATCAGCATACGGATCCGGCGCTATTAACATCCCATCAGCCAATACTGGCTGCGTCACCAAAAACGAAGTTGTCGTTAAAACCGACAGCACAATTATCGCCCACGCTTTTTTCATAATCATATATTATCTAATAATCTCCACATCCCCAATGTCTTCACCGCCAGTTTTTTTGATCTCCAACTTTTTCACCAGCTCCAAATTATCCAGCTTATTCATCTTCAAATAACTATCGGAAAAAGTATATAGCAAGTCTTTAATATACAAAGCGCGTTTAACTTCGAAGCTCCCGTAGCGATCAAAAACATTACTCGGCTTACCGCTATCCGTATGTTCAATTTTTCCCTTCAATTCTATTTTTTTATCTGTAATCTCAAATACCGCTGCCCCCTCAAAACTGGCGCTCGTCACCGTCTTGGTATAATCTCGCAAATATGCCGGGATCACCAACAAATTTTTCTCCCTGGAAAATAAGAATGCCTTGTGGTCGTATAGCGCCAATGATTCGCTCCCTCGTCCACCCAATACGTAATTAGTAATTTCTTTCGGCGCACTCACATCCGCCACATCAAATAACGCCAATTTAATTCCGGCAGTCACCACTCCCGCGCCATCCTGCTCTGTCGTATCCCGACCCAAGCCAATCAGAATAGTATCGTTGTATGGATGTAAATAGGTGGAAAATCCTGGAATTTTTAACTCTCCCAGCACCTTCGGGTCTTTATTGTTTTTCAAATCGATCACAAACAACGGGTCAGTTTGTTTAAACGTCACCAGATATACCCTATCTTGCATAAATCGCGCCGCATAAATTTGCTCCCCAAGCGCCAATTTTTCCAGCGCGCCCACCGTTTTTAGATTTTTATCCAGTACATACACATTGCTATATGATTCATCTTGATTTTCTGTGATCGAAATCCAGCCCCGGTCCTTAGTCGTCGCGATTCTCAAAAATCCGTCTTGCTCATCCATCGCAAACTGATTCAAAACCCTACCCGTCACCTCTCCCGCGCCTTGATACTCCATTCTGCCACCCTTAATAGCTACCTTTTGCACCACCGTTTTTTCCAACTCCTGCGCGATATCTTTGTATTTCTCCGTTAAGCGCTCGTACATTTCTGCCTCCACCCGATCCGCGTCCTCCTTCGATAGCCCGCTTATATACCGGCTCACGATAATATTTATTTTGTCTTGCTTCTCGCTCGTATTCAAAATATAATCCGGCGTCTCCTGAATCTCTTTCACCTTAGCCTGCTGTTCAGCCGACAACTTAGGCACAATTATCTCTTGGTATACCTCATAAATCAACTGGTATTCGCTGGTATATTTTGTATAAGTTAAATAAATATTATCTTCCGACACATACATATTTTGCCCCGGTGGCATTAAATATAACTCACCCTGTAGCGCCTGCTCTTTATTTTTCACGTTCACCGACACTAAACTGGTCAAATTATAGCTTTCATAGGGCATATTAAAGTGATACACGTCCGGCATAAAACATTTCAAACCATCCGCGCAGCTATTTGATACTATTTCACCATTTTGAAAAATCCGCGGCAACAACGGTTCATCCGCTATATACCCGAAATTATAGTTATTCAATACCAAATATAAATAATCCCCTATCAGGCGCGAATTGAAATATTCGCCCTCCATACTCAAATCGCGAATTTGTTTTGGGTTCGCTTTCTCGCTGATATCAAACACCTTCGCGAAAGTATAACTCGCTCCCCGTTTAAAACTTCTATATATCGGCTGCCCAATCAATTCCTGGTCCCGCCCATAAATCACCATTCTATCTCCAACCACATATAGCCCTTGCGGCTGATTTTTAAATGCCAATTTTACCAGCACTTCTGCGCTATCCGCCGGATACGCTCGCATGATATACACATCATTTTTAACGACCGCGTAAACATACTGCCCATCGTTTTTAATAATATCCGCCTCATCTACACCCGCCACTTGGATATTAGTTGTAGAAAAATCATCGCCAGCACCCATACCCGCCACCTCACTGGCTTGTACTTCGTTTACAGCCGCTGTCGGCATTGCATCCATAGTTATCATCCCCTTGGCCAGTCCCCCATAATGCACATTTCTTCCCACCGGACCCTGCTTCAAAAACTCTTCCAACTCACCATAGTCCCTAAATTTATTCGCTTGGCTCTGTCGCGCTAAACTTTCCTTTAAGTTTATATCTACAGTTTCATTCCCCGTATCCGGCTCTACCGGTTCTGATTTTTTAAATTTAATAAAGCAGCCGCTAGTTCCTAAAACCGTTAAACACAATAAAATTACCAATAAACCAACAGATTTTTTCTTCATAAGTATAATTTTAATCCCTTTAAATGCCCTCATTATACCACAAACAGCGAGCTGTTTGCCAGCCAGTTTAACCCCTACATATTGACAAAAATACTCAAATATGCAATAATATATGGGCTAATCCTTAGCTACCATACTATGTCAAAAATTACTTTCTATACCTGTGTTTTGACTGTCTTACTGGGCAGTCTAGCCCTACCAGCGATCAAACCGGCCCTGGCCGGCAATTTAGACGTCACCTCGGTGGAAATCAGCGATTTTAAAGACAATACTGCCAAAATCACTTGGCTGACCCCCAACACCCCTACCAAGGGTGTAGTTTACTATGGTCAAGACCCAGAAAAGCTGGACCACACCGCCGCCTATAGCGCCCTCTCTATGTGGCACGAAACCTCACTTACTGATCTAGAAGCCAAAAAACAATATTTTTACAGTCTAACTATTTATGACCAATGGGGCGCTCGCCAAGAAACCTTCTTGCGCTCATTCAGCACCAAGGACATGCGCGACACTATTGCTCCGCGTTTCTTGGAATTTAGCCTTCTGCAAACCACACCCAACGCCGCCGCCATCACTTGGCGCTTAAGCGAAAAAGCTTCTGTTTATATCTATTACGCCAAAATCCTACCCGATATTTCCGATAATGACCTTAAATATCGTTATGCCGGAAGTGTCAGCGCCACCACCGCGCAAAAATTCATCTACGGCCTGGAGCCCGATTCGGCCTACTGGCTAAAATTAGTCGCTAAAGATTCCGGCGGTAATAGCACCGAGCAATGGGCCCGTTTTTATACCTCCACCGGTGACAAAAAATTCAAAGTTCTGGTCAAAGCCTACAATGTGCAACCCCTAAGTCCTGATCCCGCTCGCATTACTCCCACCAGCGCTACTATCAGCTGGCAAACCAATTGGGTGGCCACCACCAAGATTTCTTATGGCACCAGCTCTGGTCGCTACACCAGCTCCAAAGTTATCAATCCAGATGATTTAGCCACCACGCACCAAATCACTCTATCCGGCCTAACCGCCAACACCACTTATTATTACAAAATAGCCGCCTACAATTCTTTCTACGGTGGCACTCAATACTCCGAGGAATACACTTTCCGTACCGCCTCCAAGGTCACTTACCAGGCCACGACTGCCATTCCTACGCAAGCCTACAATGCCGACACCGACCGTGACGGCCTGACTGATGGTTATGAATTGAGTATCGGCACCGATATTTATAATTACGATAGTGATGGTGACGGTATGATGGATGGTGCCGAAGTTAAAGGTGGTTATGACCCCACAGTCAAAAATGCTCGTCTAAATCCGCTCTATTATTCTCAACCGCGCTTTCTATCAACTATTGAGAATCAAAAAGCGGCTGACTTAAAAACTATCATCGACAAAAACTTCGGAAAAATTAATTTTCGTCCTGCTGATTGGCAAGTTTTGGTGCGTGCCTACACCTACGGCGGCTACCCGATAGAAGCTATCTTGCGCGCCATTGAAGTCGGCGGCAAAACCGTCCACCCAACTTTCCCCTGGAGTCTCTGGCAAACTTCGTCCGACTACCAAAACTATATGAAAATATAACTTAACTCCCCGCTCGAACCCCCGTTAAACACAAAACAGCGCCCCTCAAGGCGCTGTTTTGTTAGTTAAATATAATTTTCCAACTTATTCCAATGCTCGCTCTGCCGCCGCCGACAACGCTCGCAATTCCTTGTCCAGCTCAACCGCCCGTTGATCCACCTTGAGAGCCATCTCATTCAATCCCAACAACTTCAAGCCCGAAAGCGCCCGCACCCGCGACAATGCCACATAACCCATCCCTGGCACAAATGCCCGACTCAAATCCATCTCCGCTGCCTCCAAGCTCATCCCTTGACTCTTATGCACCGTCACTGCCCAGGCCAGCCTCAATGGCAACTGTGTAATCTGCGCCTGTATTACGCCCTCATCTTCCAGCGCCCAAGCAACCGGAGTCACTGTCAGTAGTCTCTCATCCTCTAGTTCCACCAACGGCCAATTATCTTCATCAAAATCAACTATTTTTCCCGTCGTACCATTCACGTAACCAGCTTCAAAATTGTTCTTCACAAACATCACCGCCGCCCCAATTTTCAGCCCCAAAAGCTGCGGTGCCAAACATCCCCGCGCCAACGCCTCCGTTAAATGCTTCTTACCATGCGCTCGCATTTCATAAAATTGCGGTCGTTTATCTATTTCATCCAACCGCTTTTGGTTGTACTCGTCCACCGCGAAATTGTGCGTGTACAATTTCACCGGCTCAACTCGCGACTTCAAATCAGCTCCCAACCGCTCCTTCAATAAATCCCAGCTTCGCAAACTCACCATATTTCCGCGTATTTCTTTTAACAAATTTAAAAATCCCTGGTCTTCCTGGCGATGCTGCTCATCCAAATAGCATACCCGCAAATTCAATTCTTTCCACGCCTGTGAGTCATAAACCCCGCTCGCCTCCTCCTCTCCCTTGCCGCTTACCGGTGGCAACTGAAAAAAATCACCGCTTAAAATCACCTGCAACCCGCCAAATGGGCGATCATCATCTCTAACCAGCCGCGCTATCCTGTCTACCAAATCCAACTGCCTCCCATGCAACATAGACACCTCATCAATCACTAGCACTTCCGCCCCCAATAATCTGTGTCTTAAATGCCGTCTGCGCGTCAATTCTTTTAATTCCCCATCGCTAGCAGCATCCTTAATACCAAATCCCGCCCACGAATGTATGGTTATCCCGCCCAAATGCGTGGCCGCTATTCCCGTAGACGCCGTCACTCCGGTCACCACCTGCCAGCCCTTTAAGTAATGTATAAATTGATTTAATAAAAAAGTTTTCCCGCTACCGGCCGGCCCAGTTAAATACGCGTTGTATCCTTGTTTAAGTATCTTTAAAGCTTGTGCTTGTGTCATTTTTATTAACTCGATCGGCACTTATCAGCGCGCGCATCTTAATATCATACCCGTTTTATCTCATATGTGCAATTCTCCGTCACTCGCCGCTTTCCCATTATTTTGACAAATATGCTATAATAAACTAATGAAAGGTCGTATTTTTTAAATAGTTAAAATTCAATCCAATGAACAAATTAAACACTCTCGATTGGATCGTACTCATTCTAGTAATTATCGGCGCCATCAATTGGGGTCTGATTGGTCTTTTCAGTTTTGACCTGGTCGCAGTCATTTTTGGTGCTATGGGCGTCATCACCCGAATTATCTATGTTTTGGTCGGACTGTCCGGTATCTACCTGCTTTTCACCGTCGGCAAATTCAAGAAATAATTCGCTCCTCACCAAAAAGCCCCACCAACACCACTGTCAAGGAGGGCTTTTTGGTTTATACGCGAAAATTTAAACTCTGCTCACGTAAATCAGCAAACCACCGACAATCAACAATATCACGAAATAAATCCAAAGATTCTTTCCCAACACCTTATCCTTCCATGCCTTAGCCGACTCTGGCCAACCAATCAACATCACACCCTTTAACAAAGCCAGCCACCCGAAAATGGTTATTACTACTCGCCAATCAGCTACCCAAAAATTATGTATCAAAACCATTACCAAGCCAATCATAAGAGAAATAAAACCAAAAATCAGCATTACGCCCTTATCGCTAATTTCGCCCAGTAATGTCTTCAATGCCTTGCCTCTAAACAAATAAATCAGCGCCAAAACAACAAAATACAGGCCCCAAAACTTCGCTAGAAAAATTGAAATATCCATAAATTCAGATTTAATTAATAAATTTTTAATTAATCCGACCTTTGATTATATTATAACAAAACTATCGCATTTTAACACCTTTGCGTAGATCCTTCCGCAAAATAATAAACGCCTTCTTAACCACCGGGCTTAGATCGTATTTATTAATATCCTTCGGCGCCACCCACGCGTAATCTTCGTGCTCTTCTGAAATCTTGACCCTCCCCCCATCAACTCGGCTGATCCCGACAATCACAACATATGGCATTCCTTTGTAGGCCCTGTCGGTAGCTATTTCACTTTCAAAATACCCCGTCCGCATAATTGGAGTCACTAACAGCCCCGTCTCTTCAAACACTTCCCGCTCCAAGGCGTGACTAATATCCTGCCCCTCATCCAGTTTTCCGCCTGGAATTTCCCACAACCCGGCATCATGTTTATCCTGTAGCGACCTTTTTATCAATAACAATTCGCCCCTTTTATTTATCACAAAAGACCGATTCACCAAAAGTATTCTAGGGCGTGCGCTTCTACCACTACGCATGATTTTTTATTTTAATATTTAGCCCCCCCGATAGAGTAAATTATACCCGCTCCCAACCATTCATGTCAAAAATAACGCCTAAGTGTCTTCTCTGATAAAGCCCCACTTCACAAGTGTTTTATTCTCTAGAGGCTTAAAAATAAACTGTTCTACACACAAACCCAACAAAGCAATTACTATAACCCCAGAAAACACTTTACTAAAATCAAAAAACCATTGCGCCATCCAAATAAATTTCCCCAAACCGCCGATTCCCACCACCAACATTTCCGCCCCAATCAATGAGCGCCAAGCGCTGCCAAAGCCCATTCTGGCACCGGTCATTATGTGCGGTAAAGCCGCTGGCAATATGATTTTCCACACAATTTCCAGCCTGTTTAACCCTAGATTTCTACCCGCCAAAATCCAACTCGGCTTAACATTTCTAACTCCATCAATCACGTTATATATCATTTTCTTGGAGCTAGAAATAAAAACTACGCACAAAACCGTTTCTTTGGTAAATCCTAAAATTAATATAAGCAATGGCAACCAAGCCAACGAGGGAACCGGATAAATAGCCGACAAGAAGGGAAAAAATATTTTTCTAACAATCGCACTTAGCCCGATTGCTGTTCCTAAAATAAGTGCAAAAATCATCGCCAACGAAAAACCATACAGAGCATTTTGCAGGCTCGTCCCAATCAAACCTATTAGCGTCCCGTCAACAATTAAATTCCAGAACATTTCGAGTGTGCTCCATGGCGCCGGAATAATCCATCGGGGCACCATCTCAAAACGATAAAATAACCACCAGCAAAAACCTACCAATAAGAACGGGATGGAGCCCAAAAGTACGTTTTTAAATTGTTGGGCCATAAATTTCATCTTGTGCGGATTTTATTTTATCAACAAATCGGAAATCAAACATTTGATCCAAGGGGATGTTGTTTTTAATTTGCCCACCGGCAAAAATAAATTCAGCCATTTCTGTCAACACCCCAGTATCATACCACATTGTATATTTTACACCTTCTTGCCAGCTTCCAAGCACCCTATCAGCTGAAAAATTTGCCACGCCAAGTGTGCCCTTATTTATGTGTCTAGCGACAAGTTCCGCGGCTTCTTGCTGATTGTCTCTAATAAACAGCTGCGCTTCAATCATCACGTCTATAAACATCTCGACACGATCCGCGTGCTCGCTCAAATAATTCGTATTCACACCGACAAATGTAGCCGGCCATGTTTGCTTGCTATAACCACCTTCTTCCCATTCCTTTAGCCTGACTGCGCCTAATTCTTCCAAAGAGCCCTCGTTATAAATATTCGTCGGCACGGCATCAATAATCTTCTGTTGTAATAACGCGATTCCCCTGTAATCCTTCTCAATATCAACAAATTCAAAATCTGAATCCATAATCCCCTGTTCCTTAAGTGCTTTTACCAATACAAACTCTGATTGACCAAGCGTGCCATACACCTTTTTACCTTTTAAATCGGCAAGCTTCTCTATCTCTCCATCCGGCCTGACCAACACAATCGTATTGGAAATTGTGCAGGGAAACAACATTTTTACCGGTGCCCCCAAATCGTTCAATACCAAAAAATTAACCGCGTTAGTTAGGGCTATCTCTGCCTGCCCCGACGCAATCGCCTGTCTGATTTCTTTGCCTGATTTTAGCGGAACTAACTCAACTGATAGGTTATATTTGCCAAATAATCCCTTTTCGTAGGCCGCCATAATTACACCATAATTTAAACTTTGAACATTATACACTATTCTCATTGTGCCCCTATCGGGCTGGGCTCTTTTCAATCGTCCGCCAATCCCCACAACCAAAATAATCATCGCTAATAAGCCAATGCCCAATAAGATTTTTTGTTTTTTCATAATACTTATAAATTGATTTTTAAATATTCCTCCGATGGCTTATCTCTCATTTGTTTTTTCATTGTTTTTTTAAATTCCACGGCCATTTCCGTTTCAATTTCTTTTTTTAGCGCGATAAAATCAGTACTCGTTAAATCTCGCGGCCGAGTAAATTTTATCTGGTATACCTTCTTAACAGTTGCCGGTCTGCTGCTCAAAAAATAAATCTTGTCAGCCAAAAACATTGCCTCACTAACGCTATGCGTAACAAAAATAATTGTCTTTTTTGTTTTTTGCCAAATTTCTACTAATTTTTGTCTTAAAAACTTTCTATGTTGCGAGTCCAAGGCAGAGAATGGTTCATCCATTAACAATACTTTAGGATCAACAACTAAGGCCCTGGCAATGGCTATTCGTTGCTGCATTCCTCCAGATAGTTTATGAACATGCCAATTCTTAAAATGCGTCAAGCCAACCAAATCAAGATATTTCATCACTAAATCTTTTTTAGCCCCACTACTCATTTTTACCTTACTAAGGCCAAACAAAATATTGTCATAGACTGTTTTCCACGGAAAAAGTATATAATCTTGAAAAACCATCATTCTATCAATACCAGAACTATCTATTTGCTTATTATTCATTAAAATATCGCCCGAAGTTCCTTTAATAAATCCGGCGATTAAATAAAGCAGTATTGATTTTCCACAGCCGCTTGGCCCTAAAACACATATAAATTCTCCCTCTTCCGCCGATAAATTAATATTTTTTAATACCTCAAAATTGCCCGCTTCAACAAAAGTTTTATTTACATTCATCAATTTTAAAGTGGTTTTATTCATCATATTATCTTGCTGCCCATTATTTTTAAAGTCAAGCGCGTTCTACCAACCATTCAAACCACACAACACTCACAAACTTTATTGTTTAAAATTACTTTTTGCTCCTCTATCGTATTCACAAAATCAATTTGCTTGCTTGATCCGGTAGCTAGCTCTCTATCTAGCGGTGAATTATGGCTGTACCCACGCGCGCTCATTTCCCGTATCAGCTTTTCGTGTCTTAAATAAAGCGCTTTTCTCTTACCGACCCAGCGTAGTGTCTCCGGATGTCGACTATATCCACTTTTATTGTTTGTTAAAACACTCCAAATCGCGTGGAGCTCTCTGTGTTCGCCTAGTAAATGCTGACGACACAATTTTTTCGGTTCAATATCCCAAATTCGCATTCCGACATTTTAATACTAATTATGTATTTTGTCAATCAAAAAGCCCCTCTGACTAGGAAGGACTTTTTGGCTCCTCGGGTCGGGTTCGAACCGACGACCTACTGGTTAACAGCCAGTCGCTCTAACCAACTGAGCTACCGAGGATCAATAATTTTTTTCAGTCTCCAGTATATCAGTTTTAGAAAATTTGGCAATCCTAATAATCTCTCAACCGCTCCATCCCCTTGAGGTCCCGAATCTTCTCCAGCGCGCGCGCCTCAATTTGCCGAATCCGCTCCCGCGTCACACCAAATTCCTTCCCCACTTCTTCCAACGTATGCGCCACTCCGTCCTCCAGCCCAAAACGCATCTCCAAAATCTTACGTTCTCGTGGCGCCAATTCAGCCACAATGTCCCGCACATAATCCCGCAATAGCTGCAAGGCGGCTATTTGGCTGGGACTTAAAGCCTTTTCGTCCTCCAAAAAGTCAGCCAAAGTAGTGTCTTTACTGTCATCATCCCCAACTGAAGTCTCCAATGACACGGTGTCCTGTGATATTTTAATGATATGCCTTATTTTATCTATATTCTCACCCATTTCCGCGGCTATTTCTTCTGGCAATGGCTCACGTGCCAAATCTTGCACCAATCTACGCTTCACCTGATTAAATTTGTTAATCGTTTCTACCATGTGCACTGGAATACGAATCGTCCGTGACTGGTCCGCCAGCGCCCGTGAAATCGCCTGCCTTATCCACCATGTGGCGTAAGTGGAAAATTTATACCCCTTGCTCCAATCAAACTTCTCCACCGCTCGAAACAGCCCGATATTTCCCTCTTGAATCAAATCTAGCAACGATAAACCATAGCCAACAAATCTTTTGGCAATCGAAACTACCAACCGTAAATTTGCCTCAATCATCTTCTGCGCTGACTCCTGGTCACCCACATCTTTACGCTTGGCCAATTTCACTTCCTCCGCGCTGGTTAACAACGGCGCTTTACCTATCTCCTTCAAATACATTTGCACCGAATTGTAAGGGGCTTTTTCCAGTAAACTCATTCTACTCGTTCGCGCTTTGCTTGTCTTCGCTTTCTCCGCGCTCGGCATCAAAAGCATATCTGTCGCCGACTCGCGTATTTCCACGCCGGCTATTCCGGCTTCATCCAAAAAATTCTCAAATTCCGGTAAATAATCTTCCATATTCGGCAGCGCGTACAATAATTCGTTTTCCGTAATAAAGCCCCGCATCCTACCCTTAGCCAAAAGTTTCTCCGCCTCTTGAATCGGCCACAGCGCTTTTATATACGCCGTTTTTTTAGCACCCTTTTTGGTCGTATTCTTTTTGGCCACAACTTTTTTTTTCGCAATCTTTTTTTTGACGACCCTCGCTGTTTTAGGCGCCTTTTTGTTTTTTGTTGCCTTGCTTGCCGGCTTTTTGACTGGAGCCTTCTTGACTGTGGTGCTACGCTTTATCGCCCCGGTTTTTTTTACTGGTTTTTTGGCTTTTTCCGCTTTGGTGCTCTTCGTCTTTACTTTAATTTTTGTCTTTACCTTGGATCCTCCGGCCTTTCCCCGCGCCCTAGCGGCGCTTTTTGAACGAACTGGAACTTTGCCCATTTTTTTATTAGCCATAGATATTTAGCTCAATTTAGACAATTCTTTAGTAATATTTTGTAATTGCTCAAAATTTTTCATAATTACATCCTTATCGCCCGACGCTTCCGCTTCCCTAAGAGCATTTTCCACCTCCTTCAAACACCCAAGCCAATATAGCTTAGTCATTAAACGATACAATCGCTTAATCTCGCCAACCACTGCCTCCTCATTTTCATCGGTCCAATCTCTTTCCAGCGCCAATATTAAGTAATCTATATAGTCTTTTAATTCGGCGCCTTCTATTTCTTGTAGAAAAACACCCGGGTCAAACTTTTCGTCCGCCCGTTCCTTAATTGCAGTATAGCGCGAAACCAGCTTTTTCGCAAGTTCTTTTTGTTTTGCCGTCTTAAAAGCCTCTTCCGGCATACTCCCTAAATAATTTTCCCACAAATATGTCCACTTTGGGCCGAATTTAACCATAAAAGCTAAAAACCTTTCAGCCAACAAACTACCGTGGTCTTTTACGGGTTCTTTCTCTGCCCCCATCGCACGCTCTACCGCGTTTGTGCTCCCACCCCGCTCATTCCCTTTTGCTATTTTCAGTTGCTGTTGTAGCTCTTGCCGCACCACCTCTTCTGAATAATTGACGTGCTGCGAAAGAAATTTTATCCAAAAATCCTGCTCAATTTTCCCATTCAACCCGACAATTAAACTCGCGGCCTCACGCACCGCCGCCACCTTACCACGGATATCTTCGTCACTCACTCCCGCCGACACTCGCTCAATATAATATTGCATAAACGGCTTAGCTTCTACTAGGGCCTTTCTCCATAATTCAGGATTTTCCTTCAGACATTGATCCGGATCCTTCCCCTGCAATCCCGTCACCACTTTTAAGTTCACATCCAATTGCAACGCCGTCTTAATTCCACGGATAGTCGCCTCCTGCCCCGCTTTATCCATATCAAAGGCCAACACAATATTGTTAGTATAACGTTTCAAAATCTTCAGCTGATCCAGCGTCAAAGCCGTCCCCGAAGAAGCTACCACATTTTTAAAACCGTGCTGATGCGCGCTAATCACATCCATTTGCCCTTCCACTACTATCACTTGGTCTTTTTCTTTAATCGCGCTCTTGGCCTTATCCACCGCGTACAGCACACGGCCCTTACTATAAATCAAAGATTCGGGCGAATTGACATATTTGGCTTGCTTCGGATCGTCCTGCAATATCCGACCCGTAAAACCTAATGTCGTGCCATGTGGATCCCACAAAGGGAACATCACCCGCCCACGAAACCTATCATAACAACCTTGCCCGCCATCTTTTGCCAACGCTACACCCGCCACCACTAGTTCCGCTATCTGCCATCCGCGCGCCAATAAAAAATCCGTCAACTCTCTCCAACTTTCCGCGGCATATCCCAATTGAAACTCTTTAATCGTCGCGTCGCTAATTTGTCGTCGACGTAAATAATCCAAAGCCACCGCTCCATGTGTCCCCCATAGATTTTTCTGATAAAATTCCGCCGCCGCCTGTGTTATATCCAAGGCCTTAGTTTTAGCATTAGCAGCTTTTTTATCAAAGCCTGTCAAAGTCACGCCCGCCTTTTGCGCCAGCAATTTCAATGCCTCTACGAACTCCAGACCCTCCATTTTCATTACAAAACTGAACAAATCTCCCCCGGCCCCACAACCGAAACAATGGAACATTTGTCTCTCCGGCGATACCATAAAAGACGGTGTTTTTTCATTATGAAAAGGACATAGCCCGCGAAAATTCGAGCCCGCCGGTTTGAGGCTGACATATTCCGCCACCACGTCCACGATATCCAGTTTAGCCTTAATTTCTGCGACTGGGTCCATGAAAATATTTTAAACTA
Organism: uncultured Gammaproteobacteria bacterium; assembly: GCA_964547305.1. Classification (GTDB taxonomy): domain Bacteria; phylum Patescibacteriota; class Patescibacteriia; order UBA2591; family JBAYNP01; genus CAZJMI01. Next base: position 9,569 of record CAZJMI010000004.1, on the reverse strand, counting down.
TTGCCTATTATAGTTCAATTTAAGAGCAAAAACAAGAGAAATTATAATTTAAGGGGGAAAATAATATCAATCTTCCCCCTTAAGCCTTGCCTTTAGGCGACACCTACACTCCGTCATTAGTACCCTGATTCTAGACCATATCCAGACACACAGTGCTAAAAAACGTTCTTTACCCTCCTTCAATGCCGGCAAATGACGGCGCGGATAGCAGCTGTCTATGCTAGCCACCCAAATATTCGGAAATTTATCCCTTATGCGCGCCTCTAATCGCCATTTGATACGCCGAGCCGACCAATAAGGCGCGATCACCATCAGATTTATAGGACTTTTCTCTGACGAAGCGCCATTCCAAATTAATGGATCTTTTTTGGATTGTTTCCCTTGTAAGAACAACAATCCATCATCTATGCCCCAATAATCTCCGCCATCCGGCAAAATATTTATGTCCGGTATGCCGCGTCTAAGCAAATATTCTTTAGCCACTTTCAGTTTTCCGGAAACCAATGACTTGGATTTTTTCGAAGGGCCATTCGCCATATCCACCAGTAAAAAATAAACCTGCCGTGGGCCCTCAAAAGTACTGCCCTGTTGATCTGCTTCAGCCCTCTTCTGTTGCTCTTCTCTGGCAATCCTTTTATAGAATCTATTTGCCGCCCAACACGTCCATAGAGTAACATCGCCCAATACGACAAATGTCTTCATTATTTCTCCTTATTTCAAAGAGCTAAGTTTAAATCAGCTCCAGTTTGCCTTTCAGCTTATACTCCCATCATCGCCACGTCAACCCTTTGACTTCCGCCTCTAGCCGTCATATAATGTCTCCATTGCTTCAATAAAAGACGTTTCTGCTTAGAAGCACCAGAAATTTAATAATTAATCTTGTTTTATGTGTGGTATTATCGGCTATCTGGGTCATCGCCCCGCCACCCCTATTCTTCTTGACGGCATCAAAAAAATGGAATACCGCGGCTATGATAGCGCTGGACTTTGTCTTGTCCAACAAAGCCAACTACACAACATTAAACGCGCTGGCCGTATTATCGAACTGGAGAATGCCCTTGCCGACCAAACTTCCACCAGTCTTTTAGGTATCGCTCATACTCGCTGGGCCACCCACGGCGAACCCAATGAAACCAACGCCCACCCACATCTAGACTGCACCGGTGAAATTGCCATAGTTCACAATGGCATTATCGAGAATCACACCACCCTCCGTAAGTTATTAGAAAAAGAGGGTCATATTTTTAAATCTCAAACCGACTCTGAAGTTATTGCTCACTTGGTGGAAAAATTTTATACGGGCGACTTGGAAATCGCCGTCACTAAAGCCCTGGAATTAGTCGAAGGCGCCTACGGACTGGCAGTCATCCACGCCAAAGAGCACAAAATCATCGCCGCTCGCAAAGGCTCGCCGCTGGTTTTGGGAATTGGCGAAAAAGAAATGTTTATCGCCTCTGATGTCACGGCCATTCTAAGCCACACTCGTCGTGTCATTTATCTCAACGACCACGAAATTGCCATTCTTTTTCAAAACGGCTGTCACGGCTACACCATCAAAAATCTCTCTGGTGAAATAATGGATCCCACCATTCATGATATTAAATGGACTGTCGACCAAATGGCCAAAGGTGGCCACAAGCATTTCATGGGCAAGGAAATTTTTGAACAACCGCAATCCATAGATAATGCCTTGCGCGGACGAATTAAAAATAACCAAATTAAATTAACCGTTGACGTTGATACCTCCAATTTACGCCGCGTCATTATTGTCGGCTGTGGTACCAGCTGGCATTCAGCACTCATCGGTAAATTCTTACTCGAAAGAATTGCCGGTATTCCCACTGAAGTGGACTACGCGTCAGAATTTCGTTATCGCGATCCATTAATCGATTCTCGTGACCTAATTATTGCCATTTCTCAATCCGGAGAAACTGCCGACACTCTGGCCGCCCTTTATGAAGCCCGAGCCCGTCATGCTCGCACGCTGGGTATTATTAATGTGGTCGGTTCAACTATTTCTCGCGAAGTCAATTCGGGTATCTACCTACATGCTGGGCCGGAAATCGGAGTAGCCAGCACCAAGTCTTTTACCGGCCAAATAGTCGCGTTATTAATTTTTGCCCTCTATCTCCGCCAACAACGCGGCCGAGCTATTCCTCCGGAATTACTTGATACCATCAACCATCTCCCTGAATTAATATCTAAAACGCTCGAAAATTCTCCCGATATCCGCGACATCGCCCGCGAGCTCAAAGATTCCACCAACGCCCTCTACTTGGGCCGCGGCATTAATTTTCCCGTTGCTTTGGAAGGCGCCCTTAAACTCAAAGAAATTTCCTATATCCACGCCGAAGGCTATCCGTCAGCCGAAATGAAACATGGGCCAATAGCCCTTATTGATAAAAACGTACCCGTGGTTTTTATTGCCCCACGCGATATAATCTACGAGAAAATTCTTTCTAACATGCAAGAGGTCAAGGCTCGCCAGGGGAAAATTCTATCCGTCACCAACACGCCCGACCAAAAGATGCGCGAGTTAGCCGACTATGTCATCGAAGTACCAAAAACTTGCTATGAATTATCCCCCATTATCAACACTCTTCCTCTGCAATTATTGGCCTACCACATTGCCGACCTCAAAGGACTGGATATAGACAAGCCGCGCAATTTAGCCAAATCAGTCACCGTGGAATAAAAAAATCGTAAAAATATTTTGATAAGGAGGATGAATAAAATTTTATCTAAAATCAATATCGCTATAGATTTTTTAATGCTCCTGGTTTTTGTTGTCACTGGATTTTCCGCTATTGTCGCCGACAAAATTCTGCCACGCGGGGGCGGACATGTGAATATCTTTTGGGGCACTGATAAAAACGGCTGGTTAAATCTGCACGACCGCTCCGGCTATATTTTTATAATTTTGGTCTTGATTCATCTTGGATTGCATTGGAGATGGTTGGCCACACAATGAGTAAATATCAAAAATTGGGTTAAAAGAAAAATTTAAATTTTAAAAAAATCCTCCTATTTAAACTAGAAGGATTTATAAAAATCGTCGGCTGGCATTTGTTGACAGCTTAAGATTCTGGGTCAGCTTCGCCCTCTAAAACAATAATTTCCACTGTTCCATGAGGATTTTTATCTAGAAAATTAGTTATCCGATTAAAAAACATTATCTCCGCAGGACTAAGCAATGTCAGCCCCGGAGAAAACGGTACTATTATTCTAGATTTATTGGAATTATTAGTATTGGGGTTTTCTTCGGCCATCAGGCGCTCCTTTTTGTTAAGGTACTATTTTTAACTTATCAGATTATCTTCAAAAAATAAACTTGAGTATTTATTCCTATTAACAATTTAGTTAAATTTCATCTCTTCTTCCGCGCCACTTTCACCTGTCGTCCTAAAATAAATCCCAGACCAAAAACCAACATAGTCGCCACCACCCCGATCAAAAAACTTACCAAGTCAAATCGCCCCACCCCCCATACCGGCTGCGAACGCAAAATTTCCAACTCTATTTCCGCTTCTGCCTGATTACCGACCTTATCCGCGGCAATCACTTTTATTTTTCGTTTGCCAAAATCCAATTTTGGCAACTGATAATTTAATTTCTCTCCATCACTAATTCGTCCCAAGCTTTTTTTGTCCACCCAAATTTCATAACTATCCATCCCAGAGTGTGGATCGTGCGCCCGAATAACTATTTCCGGATTGCGCTTATAGGTAATCCCTTCGTCCTCCACTATAATACTTATATCTGACGGCGCGTCATGGTCAACCTGTACCTTAAAATGGCTGGCGGTTCCCCAATTTTTCCCATCAAATGGCCGCACGTGAAAATGCCATACCCCACTATCTAACTGTGGGTATTTTTTATCCGTTCCCATTTCTTCCGCGGTCGTATCCGGCATGGTCATCGCTTCCTGATCTAAAATATAACTAAATCCCGTCACGCCATCCGGCTGATTCCAAATAACCTCCAAGCCTCCGCTTTGATACCATGCGTTAAAATCCGGATGCGTTGGAGAGCTTATCGCCAGCACGACCTTCTCCGCCGGTGTCTGCGGCACAACTTCCACTGGCGTGGTTGGTTTCACCGGAGCCGCTGCCCCAATTTTATAAGTTCCGCTGCCCACCCCACCCAAGATATTGGTTCCCTTGCCATCATTGGCTAAAATACTCGCCCCCCGAATACTCACCGTTGCCGTACCTTCGGCTTTAGCCCTAAAACTGATAGTCATAATTGTTGCCCCACTACCGCTATACCCCGGATCCGGTAGCCCACCGGCGCAACTTACCGTACCGGCACTATTGGAAAATCCCGGCTCTATTGGCCAAAAACTGAACAATCCGCCCTTACTAACTCGGACCACCTCCAATTTATCGGTCGGAAAACTCACCGTGGCCTGCGAAGAATTAATCGCCTGGCCTCCAGCATTCAAAATTAAAGCTACATTTTTTGTTTGTCCCACGCTAAAACTGGTGGCCCCCGGCGCCAAATACAAAGATGCGCCTGCCGCCCTAGCCGTCTCCGCGCCGCCTATCCCCAACCAACACCAGCTCAACAATAACGCCCACCAACCGGCATATACAATTGTCATTCCAATAATTAAAAATTTACCCCTCCTCATGCCCTCTCCTTATTTTTATCTGTCTAATAATTAAAATTATCACCAACAGTAAAAGCCCCCCTCCAATCCACATAAAAAAATTCCTGTTCCTCCAAATCGGCACCGTCGGACGCGGACGATATTCAGCCGTAAAATAATTACCGGCCCAGTCTACTGCGCGCACCTTGATTACCGAATCTAATTTTTGATTTTTTAATAAATATGGGCTACTGGCCCGCGCCCACGCAACATCCCCCTCCTGCACCTCGTAATAGGCCACTCCGGTTTGTTTATCTACAGTAGAAAAATATATGTAGTATTGTCCGTCAAAAACATTCCTATCCCGCGTCGGCTCAATGGTAAAGGCCTCCGGCGGTATTTGGTCGGCCGCAAGCTCGGACGACCAGGCATTAGAAGGAGTCGTGGACGGCGCGCCAATTTTCAATTCCAGCGGCTTTAATTTTAGTTCTGCTGCCGTCCCCAGGCCGTCATTAAGCAAAACCATATTTTTACCGGAAACAAATTCCAATCGTGTGGAAACTGGCAATGCTAAATCTTGTTCAAACTCATCCCCCGCTCCCAAAACTTGTAAAAACATTTTAACGACCATATTGCTGGCTCCTTGGTCGCCGGGCACGCGCCCACAATAGCCGCCTGGCACACCGCCCGTCAAATCCAATACTGTACCCGAAACATTGACAACGGGGACTTGCGGCCATAGTGATAGAATCGAGCCATCTTGGCTAGTACCCAATATTTTAAGCCCAGGACCAACTTCAATATTGGCCTGAACCACATTTATACATTCCTCTTGATTGTCTATTTTTACACTCACGAGAACTATATCACCTTGACTCACTTGCTCTTTTTCCGTCTCCAAGCTCAAAACCGCCGCCCGGCAAAGCCCCGCGCTTAACCAAAAGCCTCCCATCAACATTCCCACCACCACTAAAATTTTAAATCTTGAATATCTCATATTTTATCCCGTCCAATGATAAAGCATAATGGAAAAATCAATCAAGTCAACCCTGCCATCACCATTCAAGTCTATATCTGATTTCGGAGTCAGCTTATTCCACCAGTACATCAAAATGGAAAAATCAATCAAATTAATTTTACAATCAGTATTGTAGTCGCCTTTTAAATCAGGGCACTTAGTCAGCGGCGGTTTAACCACGCTGGTTTTACCCACTTTAAAGCCAACTGGGTCGCCATAAGGGCTAATTTCCGCCACGATAATGGTTTTGGATTTGGTTAAATAGCTACCCTCATCCAAGGGACTGGTATCAAAATTGTAAAAATAGACCCCATCTTTTCCCGGTTGAACCGTCACAAAAAAGTCGCCCTCGGAGCTATAGGTCACTCCACTCGCCAGCAAACTCGCGTCCACGGCTGCGATCGACATAGTAGCTGCCGGGCCCACCACAATAGATACTTGACTGTCAGCCGCGCTTTGTCCGAAAATCCCAATATTTTCACCTTTACGCACTTCAATTTTATCCACCTGAATCGTCGGCGCGATAAAAATACCACTGGCCGTAATGGTTACGCCTACCGTCACCGTCAAAGGAAATGTTAGCATTTTGGAACGCACCCCGTTTTTATCTTCCGTATAGCATCCGAAATTATAGGTCCCGGCCGCCAAACTGCTCAAAACAATCTCAAATTTGGCATCCGACCCCGCTACCGTGGATACCGCCAGAATACCATCTTTTAAAATCGTCACTTTACTGGAAGGATAGGCCCGCCCCTGAAAAATAATCTTGTTACTGGGTGTAATTATCACATCTCCGCCACCACCACCAGGAACAACTGGCGGAACTACCGGCGGAACTACCGGTTCAGAACTAACCGTCACCGAAGTAGCCGCCGTCCTACCGGCAGCCTGTGCCCTGAAAAAGATAGGACTAAACAATAGTCCTATCAAAAACACTCCAATTATAATCCGCTTCAGCATGTTTTTTAAATATTTCTCGTTAAATCTAGTACCTAGCCCTCGCCAACGCGATAATTCCCCAAATCAAGCCAGCCAAAATTATCACTATCACACCAGCCAAAATAGACAGATTGACTTCTCCCAAATCCCAAAGATTGGCCCCGCTATAATCAGTAATTGTCCCGGGCGCCATAATACTTAAATGAATTTTGTCAGTTTGGATTATTTTATCGCCCTGATAAATTTCATAAGTCGCCCAATAACTCCCCGCCGGTAAGTTTGTCTTTATACGAGCATTCGTCCAACCGGTGGTAAGCGGCTTAACCGAAGCTATCCTATCGGTAGACACCGCTTCCAAGAGTTGTTTTTGGCTGGCATCAAAAATCTTCAATACTATTTTATCGGGAGCCACCGCCACATTACCGGTATTTTCAATTTGCAATATTGCTTTGATAATCCCCGGAAATTTAATAAACCAAAAATGTCCGCCAGCCTCTAAGTCAAAAACTTTAACTTCCTTAACATTAAAACTAGATATTGCCTTTGACCCGACATTCAGCACCACATCAATTTGCCCCCCATAATTAATGGACACCTGGCCATCATTATTATCAGCCGCCTCGGGTATCACTTCTAAATTTAAGCTGCCTTTATACTTGCCTACGGGAGTACCTTGTGGTACATCCACGCTAATCAACATTTTCTCCTTTTTATTGTTAGCGGAAAATTTAAACTCATTGCCACGATCAATCTCTATCCAATCATTAGCACCCGGCACATTAAATTTAACTTTGACTATTAGATTTGCGCTATCGCCCGTACCCACAATCACAACCTCCTGCTCAAAGTGCGAGCCCGGAACCAAATTGTCGGCATATAAAGTGGCCGGAGAGAGTCCAAAGGCATAAACCGGAGTCGCTATCGCCAACCACGCCAATGCGCTAACTCCTATTAAATAAGCTGCTTTCATAATTTATATATATTAATAGTTATTAATTAGAGTTAGCTATTACCAGCCAGCCGATTCGCTGGTTATACCCTCAATTGTATTCTGACCGGTATAGGCGCCTGCTGCTTGAGCGGCCGGAACACGCAATTGAAAATAAACCGGAGCACCGGCCGGCGTCGCGGTGACAGTTGTCTTGGCAGCGTTTAATTCTGCCTCGGCAGCGCTTGTTGCTAAGGCGACACCGCTACCCCATCCCTGCGCGGCAGTTAAGTTATATACCTGTTGCGCCGCGACTATAATATTCCCGCTACAAGTATCATAGTCGGTACACATATTAGAACCAGTCAAATTAACATCCAAGCCCACATTGCCCGTGGAACTTACATTGATAGTCGCCTCATCGCTATCGGCACCTGGCGCTAAAGTACCATAAGCTAGGGTAGTAGTACTTAAATCATAAGCCATAAATAAGCCCATATCCACGCCCGAAGCGGTCTCAACAACAGTGCTACCTGCGGTATCATTATCAACAGCAATTATAGTAGCATCCCAATCTTCCGCCGCGTAAGTAGCCCCCGTATCAGTCGGGTCGGCATGATATTGCAAACTGAAAGTACAAGTCCAAGTGGCATCTGAATCGGTCGCACCAGTGCAAGATTCGGCATCTTGTACACAACTATGCGTCCAGCCCTCATTTTGATGCGGATAACAACTATTGGCATTATATCCTCCCGTAGTACTGCAATTTGCATAACCCAAACCCGATCGGTAAACAAATACCTTACCACTAGAAATTTCATCCGCAGTGCTGGTAGTCAAACAGCTATTATTATCTGTCACAGTATAAGTAACGGTAAAACCGGTCGTAGCCGCATACTCTTCGGTCAAGGTCAAATTGCCGCTACCATCGGTATCTTTTAGCACCACGCCAGATACCACCGGCGCGACATTGGAGACCGTCAAAACGGCATCCACTCCTTGTTGCGATCCACCACCAGTAGGCGCCACCAGTCCATGACCATCCACTATATAGCCATAGGCGGGGTAAACGGAATCCTGGGTCGGATTTGAGATATTATAATAACAAGTCGGGTCTGCAGTAGCTGCCGTGCTGGAACATAGTGTTGTCGCTCCGCAACCAGGCGTGGCACCGCCACCGAAGCTAGCAGAACTACAGACATAGAGCGTCATATAATCGTCGTCTAGGGCGGCCTCATCGTCTAGGGCTGTTGTAGAAAAAGTGGAAGATACTCCAGGTACCTTGGGTGAATTATCAGAAAAAGCGGTAAAGCTCGGAGCATGGTTAACATAAAGCGGGGAACCTGAATCTCCGCTACCTTGGTCAGCCGAAGAACAACCTACCGCGTCACAAACAAAACCAAACCAAGCCACCGAGCCAGGATCGCCTTGTAGCCCTGTATAATCGCAAGATGCCTGTGCTCCCGAATTTGTCAGACCGGAAACACACCGCTGATCATCGGCGCAACTGACTCCAGATAAACTGCCGGTATTACAAACTAACAGCTTATACTGGTCGCCGTTGGCATCAGTAGCGGTAGCTTGTAGTGTCACGCTTGACCCCACATTGATAGGATTACCGGCACTACCTGCCAATCCTGTGCCGTTGGCGGATGCTACTGCCTCTGCCACATGTCCGCCACCCAAACTAGGAACCGCGTTACCGACTGTCACCGAAGTAGCAGCACTATCCGCACTGGCTTGTTGGCTACTTAAATTGATACCCACGCCAATACTGATAACAATCAGTGCCAGCAGGGCAATCATCAACCAAGGACAGCCCCCTTGATTTTTTTTGTGTTTTCCTTTAATCATACGATTTAATTTTTGTTAATTAAACTATTATAAATTATTGTTGTTCAAACTACTGCCAACACTCCCGACATTGGCAACGCCTCCCATACCCGAATCTTGTTTTTTTCCGCGTATCAAGTGTACTATCAGCCAAATAATAAATGCTAATAGACATAGCCCGCCCAAAGCAATGCCGCCCAGCGTCATTTTGTCATTTTTATTTAAATCCATCAGTCCCGCGCCTTTATAATCTTTGATCG
>CAZJMI010000003.1:0-23650 GCA_964547305.1 uncultured Gammaproteobacteria bacterium | reverse complement strand
GCTAAGAAGACCCTCGCGCAGGGCGAGCGGGCAGGGTGTCGGGCTTGGCTCGACGAGCGAGCCCGAGTGGGAGCGGTCAGCCCACGCTGGGGGCTGACATAGCGTGTCTTCGTGCCAACAGGCGCTACCACAACAAGATACCTATGTCCTATGCGGGCGAGACCGTTAGCAGAAAGAATAATAATACAGAGCAGTTGACTAATTTCACGAAATAAGTTAACCTATCCTAATCAACGCTAAACAGATTTTTAGTATTATTTTATGACTACCGCGCTTACCGCAACCACCAGAACCCAAGTCGGTCACGCCCTCAAAGACTTACGCGAGCAAGGACTAGTTCCGGCCGTAGTTTATGGCCACGAATCAAAAAATCAGCTCATCGCGCTCAATCATGCCGAAATGCAAAAAGTTTTTCAACAAGCCGGCGAAAGCACGTTAATCGACCTGTCTATCGACGGACAAGAGCCGATTGAGACCTTGATCAAAGACGTCCAGCTCGAACCACTCAAAAACAACCTCTTACACGTGGACTTTTACCAAATCAAAAAAGGCGAAAAGATTGAAACTGAAATTGAGCTACGCTTTATTGCCGAATCACCGGCCGTCAAAGCCATGGGTGGTATTTTGAATAAAGCCCTGGATAAAATTGCCGTCAAATGTTTACCGCGCGACTTAATCCAACAATTGGATGTGGATATTTCCGGCCTTGATGATTTTGTTAAGAGTATTCATGTCAAAAACCTGGTCATTCCCGAAACCATGGAACTTTTAACCGCACCCGATATCATGGTCGCTACTGTTTCCGCGCCCAGAATAGAAAAAGAAGATACCCCGGCCCCCATAAGCGCCACGGAAGCCGACCAAGCGGAGACCGAATCCAAAGAAGCCGACCAAACCTCTGATGACTCTGCCGCCAAGTCTTCCGCCCCAGCCAAATAATTTTTTCTTAGTCGTTCAACATATTCAATGTTCTTCAAGGAGGGATATCTAAAACTTAAAAATTTTATCGCCGCTCGCGCCACCTCGTCCGCTTGGCGCTGGAGTTTTTTCTGTGTTGCCTTTTTGGTTCTTCTTTGGCTCGGAATTCTTATTGGTCTTTGGCTGGCCCGCCCGACAATTCCGGCGGAAGTATCGCCACCGGAAGATATTCCGCCCGCCTCTGTCACCACGACTGTTCCTATGGTCGCACGTCCTTTGGACGGTGTTTTATTGCCCGCCTCTGATTATACCGGTCAAAGCTGGCCCCTCGCCGTGATGATGGATAATCTCATCGATGCTCGCCCGCAATATGGCATCAGCCAAGCGCTGCTCGTGATTGAAGCCCCCGTCGAAGGCCCCATCACTCGCTTTTTGGCCTTTTTCGATAGTGCCCAAAAAGTATCATCCATCGGTCCCGTGCGTTCCGCGCGCCCATATTTCGCCGAATGGGCCGCCGAACTTGGCGCGCTCTATGTACATTCAGGCGGCAGCCCCGAGGCTCTACGGAATTTATCTGCCCGCGCCTATGATTTGACCGGCCTCAATGAATTTTCCAATGGACAATATTTTTGGCGCTCCAAACAAAGATACGCTCCGCACAACCTCATCACCTCCAACGAAGAATTATCGCAGGCTCTAGCGGATAAAAATTTAACCTCCACTCCTCCCGACTTTACCATCTGGCGTTTCCAAGACGCGCCCACCAGCACCACCGCCACCAGCGCCGTTGCTGTCAAAATTCCCTACAACCAAGCCGAAAATATGGTCGCTTGGCAATATATTCCCGAAACCAATACCTACCAACGCCACCAAGGGGGCAAGCCGCATCTGGATTCTGACCACAATCCCATCCTAGCTTCCAATATTGTAGTACAGTGGACAAAAATGACAGTCATCGATTCCGTTGGCCGCCGCCGCCTCACCACCACCGGCACCGGCCTAGCCTGGATTTTTCAAAATGGCCAAAAAACCATCGGCACTTGGAATAAATCAAAAAATGGCCGCACCCGTTTTCTCGACGCTTCCGGCCAAGAAATTATTTTCAATCGCGGCGCTACTTGGATTGAGGTAGTAGGGGATAATACCCCCGTGGAATAATTTCCCACAGTTTGTTTTTATCACAAATTTAAGACGCCTTCCGTAGAAGGCGTCTTTTTATGATACCTTGTTTTCTGCCCTGGCGAATGAGTCAGGCCGTCATTGATTCTTTAAAAAAAGCATCCCGCACTATTACCGAAGAGTCCGCCATCTCCAGTGTAATCAATGCGCTAATGGCGGCCCGCGGCAAACCATTACCGAGCTTGGTGAATTGTAGTATGCGCAATGCGCGCTCGCAGGTTTCTCCACCATGCGGCAGATTAAAAAGAACCAACATCTGACATCCGTCACGCAACAGCGGCCAAAAGATGCTATCACGGGGTGGAACATCCGCACTCTGCCCAAAATTAAACAAAATGCTTTTGAAACTCTCGAGATATTCCACTGTGATTTTTCCAGTCAGCACAGCATCCCGGTTTGGGAAAACCAAATTCTCTTCGGTATATCCCGCGGCATTTAGCAGCAACCTGTCTTCGTCTCCAAGTGGATCCAACAGCATTACCAACACCTGATCTTTCGGCCGCTTCCCCGTCTTTTTCATAGCGCCTCCTTATGGCGACAGATTGTAAATAACTTATTACTATATAACACAGCTATTAATTAAAGTCAAGCAGCGCCTTGACATATTTATTAAAATACGCTAATATGCCACTGATAATTTGCAAATTGACAACTAAATAAAAACGCTTTCCAAAAGGAGGAAATCGTGAGAAAACTCATTGTTTGTCTGTTCTTGTTACTGGTTTTTGGCTTGACCTTGGCTTCCGAGACCGTCACGCTGGGAACTTCTGCCACCCTACGCTCGAAACCCGGAGGGAAAGGCAGCTCGGTCACTAATTTAGCGGCTGGAAATAAAGTGACGCTCAACTCGGTTGAAGGAGATTATGCGCATGTCAAATCCGGTCAAGTTTTCGGCTATGTTCCACTCAAAGCGTTGAACATTCCGCTCAACTCGCCGTTTTTCGTCTCCACCTCCGACCCGGTCAATCCCGCCGCGACCTCCCAGGACAAAGTTAAGCCCGTTGCCGATGCCATCAGAATCAAGATGGTCTTCGGCCGCGACACTACCTGGGCCAAAGTCTCGCGCGAGGATTTGCTCGCGCTGGAAATTGTTGGCGATACCCTCGAGAGCGCGGACACCGTCCGTACCCCCGATGGCTACATCTCTAAGATTAATTACACCCGAGCGGTCAAGCATCAGGGGATTCTTCCGGCCAGTATTGGCAGCCAGACACTAAACCCGTCTGTCACCTATACGGAGCTAACTGTTGTTTCTGCCATCTTTACTACGAAAGTGGAAACCAGCAAAATTGAAATTGTTAAAGTCAGTTCCGTCAACAATCCTCCGCCACCAGTCAGTACCCCACCGCCAACCAAGCCGCCCGGCCAATCTGGCGGAATTATCCAAAAACGACCGGATGCTCCCGCCCAAAATCCGCCAGACAGCTCCAACGACTCGGCCAACACCGCCCCGCCAACCAAGAAGGATGGCAAAGACAATCCAGCGGTTGCCAGTACTTCCAGCACCAATCAAGCGGGCATGGTTATCATTATTGTCATTGTGCTCATCGCCGCTTATTTGGGTCTGGCTGGAATGAAAAAACTGTGGCCCTTCAGAGCGCCCCGAGAGGACTGGACTGTGGTTGAAGCATCACCGCCAAATATCCAAACTTCCGTCGACCAAACACAACCCGTTATGGGATCCGCGCGGCAACCGAATAACTCTGCTACCGAAAACAGAAAATTGTTCCAGCTCCTCAACGAGTATCGTCGCGCGCAGAACTTACCCTCGCTTAACGGAGACGAAAGTCTAATGAATTCAGCCGCTCTAATCGCCCAAAACAACCCCGCGCCAAGAATTCCCGGCGTCGGTAAAAAGGATAACGCGTTGCTTTTTACAGGTTACGCGCAACCGGAAGATATCAAGGCCACCGCGTTCAAAAGCGGAGCTACCGATATCAACAGTTTGTTTCTCCTGAATCGGCAGTTTCATCGTGTGGCCATAGCCCAAGCTATAATCACCCCTTCCGGCACCAACACGCCAGTCAAAAACTGGTGCCTACTCTTCGCGGCGTAGAGCACCAAGCTCTCGTCCTAGTATTCCCGCGAGCCCCCACAAAAAAAGGGGCTCGCTATTTTTTTAAATCAATTTCCACCACTCGTTCTCGCCCGCCCAGATCTTTATGTATTTTGACGCTCACGCTACCACCCTTGCCGTTTTGCCCCATGTCCTTACCCACCGCCCTCGCGTTTCCGACCCAGCTCCCGCCCAACTCCGCTATAAACTCCAACAAATCCGCCACTTGTTCGGGGTTAATCTCCAAAAATATTTTTTCCGGCTTATTTTCCATCCTCTCCGCCTGTCGCAATAATCTATAATACAATTCCAATCCGCCCCCGCTCGCGTATAGCGCCCCCGCTGGCTCGTATCTCAACTCTGGGCATTTTCTTATGTAGTCTGCCCCTGCCGCCACGTCCAAATATGGCAAATTAGCCGTCAAAATCCACGGCGCCTTAATTTTTATCCCTTGTAGCGGTTTCAAAAGCGTACCGCTTAAAAATTCCAGTCGTTCCACCACCCCATGCGTGCTCGCGTTAATCCGCGCCACCATCAGCGCCCGCCGCGATACATCTGTCACCACACCCCGTGCCCGCCGCCAAGTTTTGAGTAAACTGATAGCGATGCAACCACATCCCGTGCCAATATCCACCACTGTCGCTGGTTCTGGCAACTTTAGTACCGCCTCCACCAAAGTTTCCGTTTCCGGGCGGGGGACTAGCGTCCATCGATTGACCTTGAATTTCAAACCATAAAATTCCTTTTCTCCCGCCAAATATGCCAATGGCACACGCTGTGCCCTTTTCTCAACTAAAAAATTCCACAGCTCGTGGAATCTACCTGGAACTTCTTTTTCCGGATGCGCCAAAATTACCGCCTCATTTTGTCCTGCCAGCAATCCCATCAAAAGCCGAGCTTCACCTGCTGGTTGTTCCAGTCCCGCCTGCCGCAATTTTTTCGCGGCTTCGTTCAGCGCTTGCCGATAATTCATAATTTATTGAGCTCGTTCTTCAGCCTCCGCCTGTCGCAGAGCCGCTACCACTTCTTCCAAATTCCCTCCCAGCACGTTACCTATATTATGCCATGAAGTTTTAATCCTATGGTCAGTGATTCTGTCCTGCGGGAAATTATAAGTCCGAATTTTTTCCGCTCGTTCACCCCCGCCAATCTGTAAATTCCGCGCCTCTCCGCGCTCTTGGGCAATACGTTCTTTCTCCACCGCCGCCATTCGTGACCGCAAAACAATCATTGCCTTGGCTTTATTTTTCAACTGACTCTTTTCGTCCTGGCAAGTCACCACCACGCCGGTCGGTAGATGGGTGATACGCACCGCTGAATAAGTCGTGTTTACCGATTGTCCGCCCGGCCCGCTTGAGCAGTAAGTGTCGACTTTTATATCTTCATTCTTAATCTCAATATCTGTCTCCTCCGCCTGTGGCAGAATCGCCACCGTGGCCGTGGATGTATGTATGCGCCCAGCCTTCTCTGTTTCTGGGGTTCTCTGTACTCGGTGCACACCACTCTCATATTTTAAATCGCGGTAAACATTCTTGCCGTTTATTTCAAAAACTATTTCTTTAAAGCCACCCAGATTATTGGCCGAAGTATTCAAAATTACCACCTTCCAGTCCTGCTTTTCCGCATAATGCGAATACATCCGAAACAAATCACCGGCAAACAATTCCGCCTCATCACCGCCCACTCCCGCGCGGATTTCTACGATAATATCTTTCTTGTTGGCCGGGTCCGCCGGATTCAAAATTTCGTTAATCTCCAGTTCCAACGCCGCAATTTCCGTCTCCACTTTTGTTAGTTCCTCCTGTGCCAGTGACTTCCAATCATCATCACTCGCCGCCTCCAAGACTTCTCGTGTTTGTTCGCGTTCGCTGTATTTCTTTTCCAGTTTTTCTAGCAAAGCAATAGTACCCTTTAACTCATTGTATCTTTTGGACAGCGCCCCCAATTTTTCCGCCTGACCTAAACCCCTGGGCGCTTGTAGCTCCTGTTCTATCACCGCGGCTTCTTCTTTTAATTTTGGTAGTTGCTCTAGCATGTATTTAAATTATAGCACGTAATCACTGTGATTCTTAATAACAAACAAGGATCGGCTTCAAGCACAATCCTTGTTTTATCTTTGCAACAGTTATTTTTTGGTTTTCTTGGTTTTTGTCTCGACCGTCACACTGGTCTTGAGTCCGGTTTTTTTCGCTACCTTGGCGGTTTTCTTTTCATCTTTGGATTTATGACCGGCGCGTGCCTTTTTAACCTCGGCCACCTTTTCCGCCATTTTCTCAAAGCGGTCCACGCGACCCTGTGTATCCACAAATCTTTGTTTGCCGGTATAGAAAGGATGGCAGTTGGAACATAGCTCCACTTTAACTTCCTTGACTGTTGAGCCGACCTTAAAAACCTGCCCGCAAGCGCAAGTGATTTTAGCGTCTTTGTGATACTCTGGATGGATGTCTTTTTTCATATTGAATAATTTAAATCAAAACAAGCTAATTACTGCTTGATTGGCTAAATAGTAGCAGGTTCTGATTTTTTTGGCAAGGGGGAGTTTTTTCTTGCCAAAACCCCCTAACTAGCCTAGTATTGAGACAGGAGGATTTTTAATCAATAATATCAAAACTATGGGCCTTATCTGGTGGATCGTGATCGCGGTCTTTCTTTTAATCCTGATTTCCCTGCGCCAAGTCAATCAGTATGAACGCGGCGTCAAATTTACTATGGGGCGCTATCAAGGGACGATGGGTCCCGGCTGGCGTTTGGTTTATCCCATTTTCCAAGGTATGCGCAAAGTGGATATGCGCGTCAAAGCCGTGGATGTGCCAAATCAAGAGGCGATTACCAAGGACAATGTTTCTTGCCAAATCAACGCGGTCATTTATTACAAAGTCAGTGATGCCGCCAAAGCCGTGATTGAGGTGGAAAATTTCTATTACGCCGTCTCGCAATTGGCACAAACTACCATGCGCAATGTCGTAGGCGAAGTGACTTTGGACGAATTGCTTTCCGGTCGCGATGATTTATCCAAGCGAATTCAAGAGTTGGTGGATAAAGCCAGCGACCCCTGGGGGATTAAAGTGGACAATGTGGAACTAAAAGATGTGCTTTTGCCCGAGGAAATGAAACGCACTATTGCCAAACAAGCCGAGGCCGAGCGTGAAAAACGCGCTGTCATCATCAAAGCCGAGGGTGAGGTTATTTCCGCCGAAAACATGGCCAAAGCCGCCAGAATGCTGTCAGAATCCGATGGCGCGCTACATCTACGCACCTTGCAATCCATCAACGATATTTCTTCTGACAAGTCCAATACCATCGTCTTTGCCTTGCCACTGGAAGTCCTGCGCGCGCTGGAGGGGTTTGGGAAAAAGCGCGACCAGCAGTAGCTAAAGCCGTATAATTCAATAAAAAAGAGGGGCGAGTTCGGGCTGGCAGACCAGCGCGACTCTAGGATACTCTGCGGGCGAGACCGTCTGGCGAGAGATGAGGGTGGGCGCAATATTTGACAAAAATCCCGTATATGCTAATATACTCGACATAAAGGGAATCGTTTATTGCCCTTTAATCATTAATGTTAAATAAACACCTTATGTCAAAAATTCCTACATTGGAAGAACTGTTGGACGCGGGCGTCCACTTCGGTCACCGCGAGCAAAAAGCGCACCCCAAAATGCGTCCTTTTGTGTATTCCGTCAACAACGGCGTGCAGATTATTAATTTAGAGAAAACCCAAGAGCTGCTCAAAGTCGCCCTGGATTTCATGCAGACCAGCCTACGCCAAGGGAAAAAGATTCTCTTTGTTGGCACCAAGTACCAAGCCCGCGACCTAGTCAGCGAGCTGGCCGGCAAAGCTAATATCCCCTATGTCACCGAGCGCTGGATTGGCGGTACTTTGACCAATTTTTCCGTCATTTCTAAAATGTCCACCAAATTGAAAAAATTGGAACGCGACCTCGCGCAAGGCGAACTTGAAAAATACACCAAAAAAGAACAAGCCCGTTTTAAAGAAGAAATTACTCGTCTGCAAAAAATTGTCGGTGGTTTGCGCGATATGGAGAAAATGCCCGATCTAATTTTCATCGTTGACGCCAAGCGCGAAGAAACTGCTTTAAACGAAGCCCGCAAAATGCACCTACCGATCATTGCCCTGGCCGATACCAACGTCAATCCCGACAAACTCGATTACCCAATACCTTGTAATGACGACGGCATCAAATCACTCAAATTAATGCTTGAAACCATTATTTCCGCCGCCTCCGAGGCCTCCGCTAAAGACTAACTATTTTTAATTTTTTATTTCATGGCAGCTAACATTGAGCTCATTCAAAAACTTCGCGCCCAAACCGGCGCCGGTATCGTTGATTGCAAAAAAGCACTGGAAGATCACCAGGGTGATTTTGATTCAGCGCTGGACGAATTACGTAAAAAGGGCTTAGCTAAAATAGCCAAGCGCGCCGAACGCGAAACCAGTCAAGGATTTATTCAAATTGCTATCAGCGATGATGGTCATACCGCCTGGATGCTGGAAGCCAACGCCGAGACTGACTTTGTCGTGCGCAACGAAAAATTTCAAACTTTTTCCAAGCAAGTTTTTGAACTGGCTCGCGAAAAGAAACCGCTTGACCGTGAAGCGCTCTTAAACACTTCTTTCGATGGCGGTACTGTCAAATCCGCCTTAGACGAATTGAGTAGCGTTATCGGCGAAAAGCTGGATTTAAAAAATTACGCGCTTGTTTCCGGCTCCGGCACTCTCGCCGTCTACTCTCACTTGGGAGGTAAAATCGGCGCTATCGTCGCCCTTAATCAACCCGGCCTAGAAGCCGCCGCCTACGATGTGGCTATGCA
Source organism: uncultured Gammaproteobacteria bacterium (assembly GCA_964547305.1). GTDB lineage: Bacteria > Patescibacteriota > Patescibacteriia > UBA2591 > JBAYNP01 > CAZJMI01. The sequence continues at coordinate 14,667 of CAZJMI010000003.1, read as the reverse complement.
AGTCGCCGCGCAAAACCCGTCTTATCTCAAACCCGAAGATATTCCGGCTGAAGTTATCGCTAAAGAAAAAGATATTTACGCCGAGCAACTGAAAAACGAAGGCAAGCCGGAGGCTATGCTGGAAAAAATTCTCGGCGGCAAAATGCAAAAATACTACCAAGAAGTTTGTCTCCTGAATCAAGCTTTTATCAAAGACGATAAGCTAACCATTGAGCAATATTTGCGTCAAACCGCCGGTGAAAATGTATCAGTGGAAAAATTTGTTCGCTTTAGCCTGGCCTAAATATGTTAATTGCCAAAATTCGTCTAAGTCCCTGGGATAAAACCTATACCCTCTTCGCGCCCGAAGGGCCCTTAGCCTTGGGCGACCTTGTCGTGCTTAAAACTGACTTCGGCTCAGAAATGGGCACCGTCATCGCACTAGACGAGATTCCCGACGCTTCGCCCAAAGAAATCCAACCGCCCTATCGCCGCGCTGTTTCCGCCGACCTGGAAAAACACCAAGAGCGCGAAATCGGTAAGCAGGAAATACTTACTTATTGCCGCGACGCCATCAAAAAACACGACCTCCCCATGAAGCTCGTGGACGCGCGCTTTCCCCTGGACGGCGGTAAGATTATTTTTGCTTTTATTGCCAAAGGCCGCGTTGATTTTCGCGAGCTGGTCAAAGAGCTCACGCGCCATTTCCAAAAATCTATCCGCCTACAGCAAGTTAACGTGCGTGAAGAGGTAAAATTTTGTGGCAGTATCGGCGCCTGCGGCCGGCCACTTTGTTGCGCCACCTATCTGCAAGACCTAGGCAACATCACCCTGGAAAAAGCCCAAAGCCAGCAAATCGCCCACTGGGGCCCCGACCGTCTCTCTGGCGCTTGCGGTCGCTTGAAATGCTGTTTGGCTCACGAAGAGGAGCTTTACAAAGAATTGGCTGGTAAATTACCTGCCATTGGTAGTAAAATAAAAATTAAGGGTGGCGAAGGTGAAGTCGCCAACTGGCATATTCTGAAACAAACAGTCGACGTCCGTATGGCTGACGGCTCCTGGCAAGAAGTCCCGATCAAATAAGTCGCCAATAGTATATTTTCAATAATTAGTTAAAATTTTAATCCCATGCTTAAAAGAATCGCCATCAATGGTTTCGGCCGCATTGGCCGCCAAACCGCCAACATTTTACTCAAAAATTTCCCCGACCTCGAGTTGGTCGCCATCAACGACCTCACCGACAACGCCACTCTGGCACACCTTTTTAAATATGATTCGGTTTATGGAGCCTACGAAGGCGAAGTCTCCGCCGATGAGCAATTCATTACCATCGACGGCCACAAAATCCGCGCCCTGGCGGAAAAAGACCCCGCCCACCTTTCCTGGAAAGATTTAAAAATAGATATTGTTATCGAGAGCACGGGCATTTTTCGCACCTTTGAAGCCGCTTCCGCCCATCTTGACGCCGGCGCCAAAAAAGTCATTCTTTCCTCACCCGGCAAAGGCGCTACCGTCATCCCGCTTTTCGTCCCCGGCGTCAATCACACCGATTACAACCCCGACATGAATGTCGTCTCCATGGCCTCTTGCACCACCAACTGTCTCGCCCCCATCCTTAAAGTTTTGCAAGAAAATATTGGCATTGAAAAGGCCCTCATGAGCACCATCCACAGTTACACCAATGACCAAAAATTGCTCGACCTTCCGCACAAAGATCTCCGCCGTGCCCGCGCCGCTGGCCTTTCAATCATCCCTACCACTACCGGCGCCGCCACTGCAGCCGCCCAAACCGTTCCGGATATGGAAAACAAAATCGATGGCCTCTCATTTCGCGTACCGACCCCGGTAGTTTCATTGGTAGATTTGGTTGCCGTCGTCAAAAAAGATACCTCTGTCAAAGAAATCAACGGCTGGTTCACTTCTGCCGCTTCCGGCCCACTCAAAAATATCCTCGCCGTCACCGAGCAGCCCCTGGTCTCTCGCGACTACACCCAAGACCCCCGCTCATCCATCGTCGACCTGCCACTCACCCAAGTCATCGGCAACCTCGTCAAAATATGCGCTTGGTACGACAATGAGTGGGGTTATTCCAACCGCCTGGCCGAATTCACAGAGCATATCGCCAAAACTTCATAAATTTCCTCGTTCTTCGCCGAGCCGCCCGCACTTTCTCGCGAGCGGCCTTGTTTTTGCTCGCCAACTCGCGTCTCTGCTCCACACCGCCCCCACCCATTGACACAAATTTCATTTTATGCTAAGATGGCGTGGTCTAAATGTATATTGACAATAAATAAAAAATCCCCTAAAGGGGAAAGGAGTTATAGTGAAAAAATCACTGTTAGTCATCTTATTGGCGGTCAGTATGTTTGGCTTCTGCCAAATCGCCTCCGCTAAGCTCGTCAGTCACTGCTTTTACCTCTATGAAGGAGAATCACTTGATTCTCTGGCTATTATTGGTAACTGCAGCCCCGAGCAAGTCAGAAAATGGAACCCGCGCGTTAAGCCCGATTATTGGGACCACGGCGACACCATTTATTTGTGTTGTCAGCTCGACCTTGCCCGTGAACGCCGCGCGCAAGCCGGTCTTCGTCAGGACGAAACCGAGGCTCGCGAAATGGCCCGCATTAAGCCGGTTGTGAATAGCGTTAATAGCCTTAGGGCGGATATCGATTATTCATCAGCCGCTACCATTGGTGAAGTACGCCAGTTTCATGACGAATTTACCGATTATCGACAATCGAGCATTCAAGCCGAATTGGATCGAGCTCGTGAGATGGCCAAGCTTAAACCCAAATTCCGTCTCACGTCGACTTATGGTTGGCGCGACGGAACGGGGGATTCGCTTGTCTTATCATCCGTTCAGTACAATATTCGCGCCGACTTGCGCGTCATGGGACTTTTGGTACTGTCGCTCTCGGGCGCTTGGGGTCAAAATTCCGGCCGCCGCGATTTCAACGCCGGACGAACTGCCGGTTATGGCGGTGTGGGTATCGGCTTAGAAACGACTCACTATCAGGTGCTGCTTGGCATGCAGATCGGTAAAAGTTTTGCCGAACCCACCAACGCGCGCTTATTAGCGAATATCGGCCTGGCCATCGGCGACTTTCGTTTGCGAACAGCCACCATTGCCCACCTGGACGAGACGGAAAAATTGCTAAGTGATATTCGGGCCACTTACCCGGTCTGGTCTCCTATGAACGGCCGGCTAGTGTTCATTAGCGGCGCGGAATACAGCTTCGATAATCAAAGACTGTCCCCCGTGCTCAAAGCCGCCACACGCTACAAAGCTCACCGCCTCGTAGCTGTCACTGAAGTCGGCTTCTGGGACATCATCTGGTTCCATGGTGGCATCGGGATCGCCAACACCAACGGCCATAACGGATTCTATGGGCAAGCCGCCATCGAACTCGTCATCGGCAAAAAATTCTAAGAAAAGGAGAAAAAATGGCACCTGCCACCACCGCCGACATAAATAGCGCCATCAACCGCTCCGCCTGGGCGATGATCATCAGCATCATTGTTGCAATTGCCTGCGCCATCTTTGTCATTATGCTACTAACCGGCCACTGGGCTACCCCGGCCTTCGGCGCGCGAGTCAAGACCCTGGAGGAAGCCAACAGAAAACTGTCCGTCAGAATCGATTCCCTGTCCCGGGCTATCAAATCTGATGCTGGTGCGACCATAACCGTTACTACGTCCGCCTCATCCTCCGTCGCCGACTCCAGTCAAGCTGATTGGCGACAGCAAACCGATATGATGGCATCCTTCACTCTTGCCCAGGTAGACCTTGTCTATCGGCTCATCACGTCTCCTCCTTCCGAATGGCCGGAGCGTGAAGGTTCGCCGCTGGAGATCTGGAAACGGCTACATGAGCCGCTAGACGACAGCGCGGCTCCGCCCCCGACAAATGTCGATCCATTGCGTGGATCGACCCCCTAAACCCATCAGCGTATGGGCCCCTAATCCACCGTCACTCAAGCGGCCCCAAGCACTTAGTACGGTGGATTTTTTTATTTAAAAATCGCCGTCGATAAACCGCGATAAACAGAAAAGCCGCCTTTCTTAAGGCGGCCTTCACAAATTGTTGAAGTATCCTCGCACGTCAGCGATATAATCTGGCACCATTGTCCCGGTCACATCGCAAACGTCCTTTAGTCCATCGTGGTATGGGTAGCCCGAAAACCACATTGAGGCCACGTCATCCACGTTTCGGAAACGTTGCCAGTATCGCATCATATTATCATAAGCGACACGATCCTGGAGCTTCGGATCCTTTAAAAACTCTTCATTGCTTACCGCGCGGCCTGTAATCTTTTTTGTCCATAGTCGCATGTTACTGGGCATTATTTGATATGCCCCCAAGGCGTGCTGGCCCTTGAAATATCCCTTGACACACCGCGGACCGATAATATGATAGCGCTTACGGCTTTCGCGCCACTTAATCGACTCCATAATTCTGCGCACCACTTCTTCATCAGACATACCGTCAGTCAAAGCTTCTTCGCGAATCTCGGCCACCGTTACTTTTTCGATGGCTGCCTCGCCATAAGCCGGAGCATTTGGTCCGCCCCAAATTATTCTCGAGCGTGTTGGCGTCTCTTTGTAAACCGGTGCTTCGGCACCGCCCCACTTAATGCCCAGGGCATTCAGTTTTGCCTTAGCCGAGCGGTAATTGTTGTCCTGCAAAATTTTTACATAGTCGCTGACTACTTCTTCTGAATAGCCTTGCTCTACGAAATTTTGCAAATTGCCGATTTCTTGATCGGTTAGTTCGCTCGCCGGCTCACATAGCCGCAAGACCTTTTCTTGTAACCCTGCTGGGTAGGAAGACAAATTAGGAATAACGTCTTCCTGGCCCATTCCTAGCAGACTGACTAGCAGCACGCACAGAATACCAAAAAGCATTCTTCTCATTTTTCCTCCGCCCCGCCTAAGCGAGTAGTGAATTGGTTTAGTCAATGAACACCGCTACAGCCTACCATACTTTGCAGTCTTTGTCAAGCACAACTCGCTCAATCTGATGACCTCTCGCCCGATCTATGCTATGCTGTATTCAAAGGCATTTTAAATTTGCCGCTAGTTGTCTTTAGTTTTTAGCTATGCCGCGACTTAAAACACTTGCCGATCGGCGCTCCTGGACCGACAAAAAAGTCCTAGTTCGCGTGGATTTTAATGTTCCTTTGAAAAACGGCCGCGTGCTGGACGATTTTCGTTTACGCGCCACCATTCCTACTATCAAATACCTGCTCGCTCATGGCGCCCGCCCAATTCTCATCAGTCACTTGAAGCGCCCGCTTGGCCGCCCCAATCCCACTTTCAGTCTACGCCTACTGGTCAAGCCCCTGCGGAAACTTTTACGCTGTCCTGTCGCCTTTTCTCCCACTACAACCGGCCCCGCTGCCCTCAAAGCCGCAAAAGCTCTCCCGCCTGGTCAGGTTCTACTACTGGAAAATATCCGCTTTCTTCCCGGCGAAGAAAAAAACTCCCGCCCCTTGGCTCGCGCCCTTGCCACGCTGGGAGATATTTATGTTAACGAGGCTTTTTCCGTCAGTCATCGCGCTCATGCCTCTGTTTCCGCTATTACCGATTTTCTACCCACCTATGCCGGCCTCGCCCTAGAAGAAGAAGTAAAAAATATCTCCGCTATCCTCCGCCCCGCGTCTCCTTCAGTTGCCGTTTTGGGCGGCGCCAAGATTTCCAGCAAAATCGGCCTTATCAAAAATCTCGCTCGTCATTTTGATACCTTACTCATCGGCGGCGCTCTCGCCAACAACTTTATCAAATCCGCCGGCTATTCCATCGGCCGTTCTCTGATAGACGATGATCAGCGACTCCCCATCTCTCAATACGATTTTTCTCAAATAAACCTACCCCTAGACACTATGGTGCTCACCGCCTCCGGTCGCGCCACCTCTCGCGCCATAGATGCCGTCGGCCCCCGTGAAAAAATTCTTGATATCGGTCCCCACACCATCAAAAGCTTCGTCGCCAAAATAGCCTCCGCCAAAACTATTGTCTGGAATGGCCCGCTCGGCATGTCAGAAGATCCTCGTTTCAGCCGTGGCACGCGCGCTATCGCCCGTGCTATTCTCAAAAATCGTTCCGCCTGCGCGCTCATCGGCGGCGGTGAAACTGTAGCCGCTTTCGGTCGCGCCTCCCGCCCGCGCTTGTTTGTCTCTACCGCCGGCGGCGCTATGTTAAAATATCTGGAAGGCAAAGTTTTGCCCGGCATCAAACCCCTTTTAAAAAAATAATTAAATTTTAAAGTATACCTATGACTAAAATTACCAGTCTGCGCGCTATGGAAATCCTAGACTCTCGTGGTAATCCCACTCTGCAAGTGGAAGTTGCCGCCGACAATTTTAAAGCTCAAGCAGCCGTTCCCTCCGGCGCCTCGACCGGCACACACGAAGCCGTGGAGTTGCGCGACCGAGACTCACATCGCTATTCCGGCAAAGGCGTGTTGACGGCCGTCTCCAATGTAGAACAAAAAATCGCGCCCAAACTCATCGGCATGGAGATAACTGCCCAAAAAGATATTGACCAAACTCTTTTATCTATCGACTGCACCACAGACAAAAGCAGTCTCGGCGCCAATGCCATACTGGGTGTCTCTCTCGCCTGCGCTCGTGCCGCCGCTCTAGCTGCCGGCCAAAGTCTGGTGGACTATTTGCGCGCCACTTATTCTTTTTCCGCCACGGCCTCTTTCCCGACTCCTACGTTTAATGTTATCAACGGCGGCGCTCATGCCGATTCCGGACTCAATGTCCAAGAATTTATGCTTGTCCCCAGCGGTATCAAAGATTTTCGTGAACAACTGCGTGCCGGTAGCGAAATTTTTCATACGCTCAAAAAGAATCTCGCCGCTCAAGGCCTGCGTGTCGCCGTCGGCGATGAAGGTGGTTTCGCGCCAGCTCTATCCGATAGCGCCGCGGCCTTTGAATTACTGATGACCGCCATCGCTGATGCCGGCTACCGCCCGGGCCAAGACATTTTCTTGGCTGTCGATGCCGCGGCTTCCGAATTTTATGCTGACGGAAATTATAATTTTGAAAAGCAAACCCTCTCCGCCGCGGAAATGATCGCTATCTATCAAACTTGGGTTGAAAAATATCCCATTATCTCGCTGGAAGATGGCTTGGCTGAAGATGACTGGGAAAATTGGAGCGCTCTGACTGTCGCGCTGGGAGAAAAAATCATTACCGTTGGTGATGACCTCTATACCACCAATCCGCAACGTCTGGAGCGGGGGATTACCGCCAAAGCCAGCAATGGCATTCTAATCAAACCCAATCAAATCGGCACTCTTACCGAGACTATGGCTTGCGTCCAAATGGCGCGCGAGCACAACCTCAAAATTATCATTTCTCATCGTTCCGGCGAAACCACTGACGCCTTCATTGCCGATCTCGCGGTTGCCGTCGGTGCCGACTTTATCAAATCCGGCGCGCCCAATCGTTCCGAACGCCTGGCTAAATATAACCGTCTTTTGGAAATAGAAGTCGGCTGGTAATTTAATTTATTAATTATATGAAAGCTAAAATTATCACCCCTGTCACGTTAGTCATTTTGGATGGTTGGGGACTAGCCCCCGCCTCAAAAGGCAACGCCGTCACCCGCGCTCACACTCCTGTGATGGATGCTTTGTGGCGCCAATTTCCGCACGCCCAACTCTTAACTCACGGTCCCTATGCCGGCTTGCCCGACAATCAAGAAGGCAATTCCGAAGCCGGACACATCAATCTCGGCGCCGGCCGCGTCGTCACTCAAGACTCCGTTTATATCAATAGCGCCATCGCTGACGGCACCTTTTACAAAAATACCGCCTTCAAAGAGGCCATCAAGCATCTGCGTAAATACAAAACTTCTCTGCATTTGATGGGCCTGCTAAGTAACGAAAAAAGCGCCCATGTCACACCAGAACACATTTATGCTTTACTGGACTTAGCTGCTCGCGAAAAAATTACCAAAATTTTTCTCCATCTTTTTACCGACGGTCGTGATTCCTCGCAACACGCCGCCTTGGATTTATTGACCAAATTGGAAGCCCGCTTCAAAAACGGTGAGAAAATCGCTTCCATCTGCGGCCGTGCCTATGCCATGGACCGCAAAAAAAAGTGGGCGCACGTTAAACTGGCCTACCAGGCCATTGTCCATGGCCTCGGCGAACAAGTCTCCAGCGCCAAAGAAGCCATTTTGCGTGCTTACGACCGTGGCGATACGGATGAATTTATTCTGCCCAGCACAATTTGCAGCCAAGGCCGCCCCATCGGGCCCATTCAAGACAACGATATTGTTTTCTTCTTCAATTTACGGTCCGACCGTGCTCGCGAACTCACCAAGGCCTTCGTGCAACCGGATTTTGAGACCATCAACCCGGGTGCGTTCAAACGTGGCCGCGCGCCCCGCAACATCCGTTTTGTTGCCATGACCGATTTCGGACCCGACCTGCCGCATATTTTTACCGCCTACCCCAGCCGCGATATCACTGACAGCTTAGTTATCACACTCAAAGACACCGGCCAAGTTTATATCGCCGAAACGGAGAAATATTCTCACATGACATACTTTTTCAATGGTGGCTATGCCGAAGCTATCGCCGGCGAAAAAAGAATCCGCGTTGCCTCTCCCGATACCGAGCACTATGATCAAGTACCAGCCATGAGTGCTCATGAAATTACTTCAACTGCTGCCACAAAAATTAATTCCAAAAATTTTGATTTTGTCGCGCTCAATTTTGCCAATCCCGATATGGTCGGTCATACCGGTAATTTAAACGCCGCCATTGAGGCCGTCTCCATCGTGGACGAATGTGTGGGTAAAATTTGGAACACAGTGCAAAAACGCCATGGCACCCTCCTAGTCACCGCCGACCATGGCAACTGCGAATCTATGTTAGACCTCAAAACTGGTGAGGCGCTCACCACGCATACTACCAACCCGGTTCCGTTTGTCTTGGCCGCGGCCGGTGCCGCGCCCCCACCACCCATCCGTGCCCGCGGCATTCTGGCCGACGTGGCCCCCACGGTCTTGCGCTTATTGGGCCGGCCGCTTCCAGCCGCCATGACTGGCAAGTGTTTAATCAAATCATAAACTTATGTCTACGCCCATTCCCAAACCAGTAGTTTTACTCATCATCAGCGGCTGGGGCCTAGCCGCGCCATCCAAAGGCAATGCCTTGAGTCTTATTCCTTTGCCAAATTTCAAACGCCTGGCTCATGAATATCAAACCTTTGCGCTGGAAGCTTCCGGCGAGGCCCTGGGATTGGAAGCTGACAAAGCCACTACTTCCGCTATTGGTCATCGTTGTTTAGGTGCTGGCACCATTGCTCCCTCGGAATTACCGCGCGTCAATCAGGCCTTGGCCAACGGAGAATTTGTGTCCAAAAAAGCCTTGTTAAAAATTTCCACTGATTTAAAAAAATTTGGTGGCCGCCTGCATCTCCTGGGTCAAATTTCCACTGGTCAAAAACACAGCTCTTGGGAGCACTTGCAGGCACTGTTGGACTGGGCTCGCTCTGCCACTACCAAAGACATTTTTCTCCACGCTATTGTAGACCTTACCGAAGACCCCGCCGCTCTAGAAGAAATTCTCAATCAAACGCAAGCGGAGCTGAAAAAAATCGGTTCCCGCGCCGCCTGGGGCTCCATCACCGGTCAGGCCTACGCCATGGATCGCGGTGGCGCTTGGAACAAAACTCAAGCCGTCGTGGATACTCTTTGCTCTCGCCAAGCCGCTGTTCCCGTCCACGATTGGCACGAGCTGCTTTCTTCCGCCGTCACCGCCGGCGAACTTCCACCTCGCAAACTTACCGCCGCCTCCGAATTACGTGCCGGTGACAGTCTCATATTTTTCAATCATCGTGGTGACGGATTGCGCCAGTTGGCTCGCGCCTTGGCCGGCAAAGAATTTGACCAATTTCCACGCCCACCCGTACTGAAAAAAATTACCTACACCACCCTTACGACTTATGACCGCACGCTGGCCGCCGCCCCGATTTTCACCCCGGCCAAAGCACGCCCGGGCCTAGGCCAAATTATCAGTCAAAAATTTCTTAAACAATTACGCCTGGGTGATGCCGGTAGCTACACGCATATCTCTGAAGATTTCAATGGCGCGCGCGAACCCTGGCCGGCCCAAGAAAATATTTTGGTCACCGACAACGAACGCCTAAAAACCTTACTGGGTGCCATTATTGACGACCGCTATGATTTTATCAGTGCCAGTTTTTCTCGTGCTGATTTGGCGGCCGACGAAAACGATACCGACGACTTATTGCGCGCGCTCGAAGCCGCCGATGAATTGTTGGGCGTGGTGGCGGAAAATGTCCTAGCAAAAAAAGGTGTCCTCCTCATTACCAGCGACCATGGCAACGCCGAAGAATTTATTGACTTGCAAACCGGAGAAATAAAGCGCGGCAATACACTCAACCCCGTGCCGCTCATAGTTGTCGGCTCCGCCTGGCGTCAACCGTCTGCCAAAATTGACCCCAACTTTGATCTAAGCCTTCTGCGCCCGACCGGCTCCCTGCTTGATGTCGCCCCCACCATTTTAAAAATTTTACAAATCCGCAAACCCCGCCATCTGGAGGGGAGCAGCTTAATTTAAAACCTATGCCCAATCAACCTCCCCTCTCAATGCTCGTTATTATGGACGGTGTCGGCATCAGCCACACTGTCAAAGGCAACGCCGTGCTGGCCGCCAAGACGCCTTGTCTCGACCGGCTCTGGACCGGCTACCGCCATGGCTATCTGAAAAACTCCAGTCAGGAGGTTGGCTTGGATTGGGGGACTATGGGTAATTCTGAAATCGGCCATTTGAGTCTGGGTTCCGGCCGCGTGGTTTATCAGGGCATGGAATTTGCCTCCCGCTTTCTGGAATCCGCAGCCGGTCTCAAAAGCCCTATTTGGGATCAAGCCTTGGAACATTTACAAACCACCGGCGGTGCCCTACATCTCATGGGCCTCATCAGCACCGGCGGTGTGCACGCGGACCTGGAGCATGTTCAGCATATTTTGGAAATTATCAAAGCCCACAAATTCAAAGGCCCAGTTTGGATTCACGGATTTACCGATGGACGCGATATGCCTATCAAGAGCGCGGCCGTGGTCTTGGAACAGTTGGAAAAAATTTGTCGCAAAGTCGGAATCGGCCAAATAGCCACCCTTGTCGGCCGTTTTTACGCCATGGACCGCGACCATAATTGGGAACGCACCCAAGTCGCCTACCAGTTATTAACCGCCGGCACCGGCCAATCCGCCAAAAACTTTTCCGCCGCCATCGACGCCTCCTACGCCGCCAGCAAGACGGATGAATTTTTGGAGCCCTATGTTTTAACTAAAGAAAAAGATAATAGCCGCGTCAAATCCGGCGACAGCGTAGTCTTCTTTAATTTTCGCTCCGACCGTGCCCGCCAGCTGACCCAGGCTTTTGTGCTAGATGACTTTAAAGGCTTCGCTCGCGAAAAAATCGACAACCTCTTTTTCATCACGCTCAAAGAATACGAAAAAGGCCTGCCGGTTCACGTTTTAGCCCCCCAGCCGGATATCAAAAACACCTTAGCCGAAGTTATTTCTAATGCCGGTTTACAGCAACTACATATTGCCGAAACGGAAAAATATGCCCACGTCACTTTTTTCTTGAATGGGCGTCGCGAAGATCCATTCGCTGGCGAAGAACGCATTATTATTCCTTCACCGAAAGTCGCCAGTTATGCCGAGCAGCCCGCCATGTCCGCCGTGGAAGTCACCGACAAAATTCTCGCCGCCTTGGCGGAAAATAAATTTTCCTTTATCGTGGTCAACTACGCCAATGGAGATATGGTCGGTCATACCGGCGACTTGGCCGCTGCCACCAAGGCCATGGAAGAGCTGGATGCCTGTTTAGAACGTATTACTCAAGCCGTTCTTCAGCTCAACGGCCGCTTGCTAATTACCGCCGACCATGGTAATTGTGAGGAAATGGTCAATCTACTTAGTGGTCTGCCCTTGGCGGAACATTCGCAAAATCCCGTTCCCTATATCCTTGTCGGCGCGGATTCACGCTACCGTCTCGGTCAAACCGTGGAAACCGGCGAAGGCGTCCTGGCTGATGTCGCGCCCACTATTTTGAGCTGGATGGGGCTCACTATACCGCCAGAAATGACCGGCACCAGTCTCTTGTCCAAATAATTTCAAACTATGCCCGAACTGCCCGAAGTGGAAACTATCCGCCGCGATTTGGCGCGTGTTTTGCGTGGTAAAAAAATTACCGGCCTCACGGTCCGTCTCCCCAAACAAATCAAAACTTCGCTCGCGCGTTTTCGCCGCGCCGTCATCGGCGCTACCATTGCTGATGTCCGCCGCCGTGCCAAATTTTTAATTTTAGATTTACAACCCGCCGCTGAATCTACCGCCCCCGCTCACCTCATATTCCACCTCAAAATGACCGGCCAGCTCATCTATCGCGCCGCCGATTCGACCCTTGCTGGCGGGGGACACCCCATCAAACAAGATTTACAAAAACTTCCCAACCGCTATTCGCATGTAATTTTTAAATTCGCTGATAGAGGGCAATTATTTTTCAATGACACCCGCCAATTCGGTTTTGTAAAACTCGCCACGCCCGATGAACTTAAACAGCTTGAAAATATCATCGGCCCTGAACCGCTGGATAAAAATTTTACTCTTGCTCGCCTGCGCGAAATTCTCTCCGCCCATCCCCGCTGGGAGCTAAAGCCCGCCCTCATGGAGCAAAAAATTATCGCCGGTATCGGCAATATCTACGCCAGTGAAATTTGTTTTGCTGCCCGCCTTGCGCCCGCTCGTCGCGTCGTCACTCTCAAGCCGGACGATTGGCTTCATCTCCACCAATCCATTACTAAAATTTTACGCCTGGCGATTAAAAATCGCGGCACCTCCTCGGATACCTATGTCGACGCCTTCGGGCGCCAGGGCTCCATGAATCGCGCGCTCAAAGTCTACGGGCGCGCCGGTGAAACTTGCGCTCGCTGCGGCTCCAAATCCACTATCCAACCATTTCGCCAAAAACAACGCTCCACCTTCCACTGCCCCCATTGTCAAAAATAAAAAAAGAACGTCCCTTCGCGCTTATGGGACGTTCATGAATTTCTCTACTTCCTTGGCCATGAGCTTGAGAAAGCCCAGGCCGACCAACCCGTCGTCCAGTTGTCCGACGAACGGAATCCAGTCATGCAGCAGGTCGGTCGGGATGATGACATATGTCACCAGCGCCGCGAATCCGAGACCTAACTTCCATGGAAAAGGCCTTTCCCTCTTGACCACGGCTTTTGCCATCGCCCCGATGGAGCGCCAGTTCCTAGCCAAGAAAACCAGGAAAAAGGCCTTTCTTTTCTTATCCTTGCCCATTTTCCTCCTTATCTATTTTTTCAAACATTCAATTTACCACTTATATACTACCATACTTTAAACAATAAGTCAACCCCCATTGACAATTATCCAAATCTAGCGTAAAAATAAGCCAAATCGTTCTTAAACAATTTAAAGCCCGATGAAAGGCAATATTATGGTCAATCGACTTGACGTTATTTACATCTCGGAAAATCCCAAACCGCCGGGCTTCTATCTCTACCAAAAAAATTGGGAGTTCAACCTAAAAGTAGAAGACAGATATGATTGTGTGTCCTATACTGCCATGGAATTTAACTCCGCCGTCCGCGCTTTGCTCATAGTCATTGCCGAAGACCCCGGCCCCGAAAATTTATCCCAGCTCAAAAATTCACTCGGCGGCTCCTACAAAGAAAAACTTAGCACACCGCTGGTTGTTATCGACGCTTTGGCCGGCACTATGCGCGACCAAAACACCGGCTCCTTCGACTCGCTGTCTGCTCGATTATCACTATCGGATATCATTTATCGCACGCTTCGGCTCGCCAACCGGCACATCCCGCCTGTCTGTCCTAATAGTTTCGGTGTTATGACTCCATTTGAGTTGGCGCTCACTGTATCCCAACTGCAATCCGTCTATGCCATAAATTTGCCCACTGCGGGAAATTTTGGTACTCCCGACCCCAGTCAAACCACTGGCAGCCAGGCTCTCCGCCTCCGTTTGCTCCCCGCGGAGTTTATTCAAAACGAATTCGACCTCGTCCTGGCTGAAATTAGCACGCTGCCGAACCTTGATCGTCGCGCCGACTATAAACAAATCCTTAAACGTGTACGCGCGCTATTACCAGAGGAAGCCAAAACTTTAATCAACCAAGCGGAAAACTCTCGCGTAGGCAGGGGATATGTCTCTTTGGGGGATAATATTCACGGCTTTGCCATTGACCCCGTTTCTTTGGAATTCGCCATCTCTTATAAAAGCGGACGTCATGGCAGTATAAAAAGCGCGCTCGGTTATCAAGCAATTTGCGTTTCTTCTCTGCGCTTTGAAGATGTGGGCCCGCAGAAACGCTTCATTTCCGCCCTCATCTACGCCGCCGTTCCTGGTCTCGACATTCCGCTTCTGGTTTTTGACGAATTTCCGGATTCCCCCGAATCTGCCGAGGATTATCAAAAAGTCGGCTCTTTCATCATCTCCCAGCAGCGCTTCATCCCTATCGACCAAAACGGCCGCATAGTAGGGGATTAACAACCCATACCTCTAGGGCATCTACGGATGCCCTTTTTTGTTTGTTTTAGGTACACACTTTTGGCGGTTTTTAATTAGCTAATAATAGCGCCTCG
>CAZJMI010000002.1:7601-24809 GCA_964547305.1 uncultured Gammaproteobacteria bacterium | reverse complement strand
GAGCGCGAGGTTTTTGAACGGGCACTGGTGCAAGATGACTATTTTGAGGCGATAAAAATAATGGATGAGCACACTGGCACGGCAGAAAATAAGGCGCTTACCGCGGAAAAATGGGCCGACTATGACAACATACCGTGGATCGATAATGAAGCACAACAAGCGGCGGTTTGGGCGGGCAACGAGAAAATGATAGCGTTGGGCAATGTGGCACAAGCCAAGATGATTTTGGACTGGCCGACGGGACCAGGTACGTGTGTTCGCAAAATGGTGAATAAAATCGGGAAAGACGCAGTAATTGTCAGCTCGGAAATTAATTTATTAGCTATTTTTAGGTTGAAAAAATATCTGGAAGCCAAGGGCTTGGCTAACAATATATTGTTTGTAAATAATGATGTAGCAAAAATGCCTTTTAAAGACAGTGTTTTTGATTTGGTGACAGCTTTGGGACTAACAACGGAAGTTCCCGAGTCAGATAAAGCGCTAAAAGAAACATTTAGGGTGATGCAAGACGGCGGGATTACGGTCGGCAGTGGGGATTTCTATCGCGAAGGCTCGGAAAGTATAAAAATCGCCGACGAAATGAATCTGGGACAAATAGGAACAAAGGGTAGATTTTTAGAAAAGGCGCGAGCTATCGGGTTCAAAAATATTGAGCTGGAGACGGCATGGGAAGGACTTGATACTGACGATTCACCAGATGAGGAACGCTGTCCCCTGCCGGCTAGGGGTGATTGGTCGGCTTATACTATTATCAGGGCGGAGAAGTAGGGTTATTTATGACTATACCCAAAGTAAAATTTGTCGATATTGCGCTATCACTGGAGCTGGATATGCTTTATGGTTTTTTGTTTCAGAATGATTGGGACTGGGGGAAATATATCATTAAAAAACATCCGCAAATTAAACCAGCACTGGTGCTAAAGACCAAGACAGCACGGATGAATTTTCTGAAAGAATATGTGCTTGGATTTAGAAAAGAAAATAAAGAATTGATAAAAAATAACAAGGTCAAGTATCGGCAAGAATGGCAAAAAATAGAAAAAGATTTTTTGACCACACTGGCGGAAATTTTAGAAATTGACTGGCCCGAGAACAAAAGAACAATTACGGCCATGGTTTCACTTAATCCAATTTGCCCGCGATTTTTAAATAACTGGAGTTTTTCTCTGTCGTATAGCAAAAATTTGGCGGATTTGCGAGAAGTTATTATGCACGAAATTTGTCATTTTTTGTATTTTGAAAAATGGAAAAAATTATATCCAAAGATGAGTACGAAAAAATTTGAAGCGCCACACATTGAATGGCATTTGAGCGAGATTGTCGCGCCGATTATTTTAAATGATGAAAGAATTCAACCATTATTGAAGCAGAAAGCTGGTTTTTATGACGAGCATCGGAAAATAAAAATTGGCTGGCAGAGCGTGCCAAAATATTTTGCTGCGCTATATTTGAATAATAAAAAAGAGGGAAAGAATTTTGCGGATTTTGTAAAGCATGCGTATAAAGTTATGAAAGATAACAAAAGTTTGTTCAAGTTTTAAAAAATGAGCATCAAATACCACCTGCAAATTCTCGGTTGCGCGGCCAACGAAGCCGACGGCGAGCGTATCGCCGGTTTTTTGGATGGCATGGGCTTTGAAGCGGCGGAAAATGCTGGATCGGCGAATTTGATAGTGGCGGTGGCCTGTTCGGTGCGGCAAAGCGCCATGGACAGGATTTATCATTTGGGCGGGCAATGGAAAAAAAGACGGCAAAAGGGCGAAGTAAAGACTATTTTGACCGGTTGCGTGTTGGGGACGGACAAAAACAAGTTGGCGGAGGTTTTTGATTGGATAACGCCGATCGCTTCCCTGCCCCGATGGGGAGAAAAGCTGGCGGAGTGGTTTGGGGATGGGCCTGGCGGCGATAATGGCGCTTTGAGCGGGGGCGAGGCAGACAGTTGCGGTTATTTGGACCTACCGGCCAGGCATACGACCGATTATAGCGCCTATGTGCCGATAATGAACGGGTGCAACAACTTTTGCGCCTATTGCGCGGTGCCGTACACACGGGGGCGCGAGGTGTCGCGCGGGGCAGAACAAATTGTGAACGAGGTTGAGCAAATTGTGGAACAGGGTGGGCGTGAGATAACTTTACTGGGTCAAAATGTGAACAGTTACCGCGACAAGGGGGTTGGGGTGAATTTTCCGGAATTGTTGCGGCGATTACAGGCGCTAAAAGGCGACTTTTGGCTGCGTTTCATGACTTCGCATCCAAAGGACTTGTCCGATGAGCTACTGGAAGTGATCGAAAAAAGCGATAAACTTTGCGAACATCTGCATTTAGCGGCGCAATCAGGCAGTAATTGTATTTTGGGGGCGATGAACCGTAATTACACGCGAGAGCGCTACCTGGGGCTCGTGGAGGGCTTCAGGGGGGCGATAGAACGAGGGCGGACTGGCGAGCGCAAGTTGAGCGCGGTGACGACAGATATTATCGTGGGGTTTCCGGGTGAGGCAGAGGCTGATTTTGAGCAAACGGCCGATTTAATGCGGACGGTGCGCTTTGATATGGCCTATATAGCTAGATATTCACCACGGGCGGGCACGGCGGCAGCTAAAATGCCTGATGACGTGCCGGTGACGGAGAAAAAGCGGCGCGATACGGCATTAAATGATATTTTGCGGGAAACGGCGCTGGAGAATAATTTGAAATATGTGGGGGCAACAATAGAAGGGCTGGTAATGAAGGCGCACGGACAGAGAGAGGTGCTGGCGCGGACGCGAACGGCAAAAAACGTGGTGCTAACGGGCGGGGCGGATTTGATAGGCAAAATTGTGAGTATAAAAATAACCCAGGCGGGGGCTTGGGGATTACGCGGTGAGCTGGCGGGATAATAATGATTTTTAGCGGCAATTGAAGCGCAGTGGCGGATTTATTCCGTTTTTTCTTTTTCAGGGGATGGTGGGGCGTCGGAGAGACGGCAGGTGGTGGGGGTGGCGAGTTTGATAAGTGCCAAAACGGCGCTGAACATAAAGAGTAGCCAGGCTAAAAGATAATAGATATTTTGTGTGTAGGCGGATTTGACGATGATATTGTAAACGCCATGGAAAAGAACCGCCAAACAGAGGCCGAGAAAGATGAGGCGACGCTCTTTGGTGGGGTTGAATTTGGCGAGGCCTATGAAATATCCCAAGACGCCGGCAGAAAGCGCGTGCATGAGGGTGGTGGTGGCAAAACGATAGAAAACGACTGACGGGCCTTCAATAAAAATAGTGGCGATGTTTTCAAAGGCGGCTAGGCCGAGGCCGACGGTGACACAATAGACGATGCCGTCCACGCGCTCATCGAAGGCCTGGTGGTAAAAAATTTTATTGCGAACAACGAGCATTTTAAAGCCCTCCTCCAAAAGACCGACCACGAAAAAAGATTTGAGGGCTAAAAAAAGCAGGCCGGTGGTATCGAAGCCACCCAAGAAGTATTTTTCAAAACTTTGTTCCAAAAAAATAATGGGAAAGCCACAGAGTACTCCCCAAAGAAAAACTTTGGCGATGAGGGCCGGGGGCTCTTTTTTTTGCCAATCATAGCGCGTAAAAAACCATAGCCAAAAAGCGCTGGGAATCAGCGCAATGCTAAATAAAAGTAGGTACTGCCAGATACTCATGAAAATATTATAACCTCTTTTCTATTTTTTTGCCAATTTGTATAATATGATTAGATAGGTTTAGCATTAATTTTTTGCACCTATGTTTAAAGAAATGTCTTTTAAAAGAGGGGGCAGTTTGGACCCGGAGAAATTAGAGGATGAATACGAACGAAAACGAGGAGGTGGCGGTAGGCGCGCGAAAAAGGCACATAAGAAAAAATACGGCCCGACGGGCGGAACATTGGCGGAAAATGATGAGATTATTAAGAAAAACAAGTACTACGTCCGCAAGCCGAAGAAAAAATAAATCCGCGATAAAAAGAAAAACGCCCTAAACTGAATATTAAAAATAGTTTTCGGGCGTTAAGTGAAAAAGAGCGTCTTGATGATGTTGGCCAGTTGCTTGCCAAAGAAAAAAACCACGACGATTTTCACCTGGATCATAGCCAGCCAGAATAGGATTTCCGATTGTTGTCTGCGGATGGCGCAGAAAATATTGCCAAATTTAAGGCTATACGGAATTAGCAAATAAGCTCCAAACATAGCGAAGAGCGACCATGACACGCGGTGGGCTTTGTATTGTTTGTGCATAGCGTTTTCCAGCGCTTCAAAGGGTCGCCATTGGACTTTCAGATGGTCCGCGGCGCATTTTTTCTCCAAGCGTTTTTCACTAATTAGAGTATCATCAAGTAGCTGTATCAGCTTATCGTTTGAGGCCTTGGCTAGAGCGCGTCGCAATAGAGCGAGCCATAGACCGGCTAAACCTCTCCAAATTTTGAGTAAAAAAGGTAATTTGAACTTCAGCTCAAAATTAAGCAGCCATTTGATTTTTATTCCCTCTTCCAAACAAAAAATCCAGGTGAGCGTATAGAGGTTGTAAAACAGCCAGAATAGCAAGAACCACGCCCATAGCGGGACGTGCCAATCATAAGCATCATTGGCGGTCAGCATGCCGGCGGGTAATCCGTCCAAATAGCTACCAACAAACATCGCGATCCAAAACGGCACGGCTTTAAGCCAGTGCTGAACAGACACAGAGCCTCCTTTGATTTCAGGTTTTCAATTTGCATTTTGTCCAATACTAGCCTAAAATCTAGCTTATGTCAAAGGAAGTATTAAAAATTATAGTAGTTTTGGGCACCACGGCCTCGGGTAAAACCGCGCTGGGGGTGCGTTTGGCGCGGGAATTGGGCGGGGAAATCATCTCGGCTGATTCGCGACAGGTATATCGCGGCATGGATTTGGGCAGCGGAAAGGATTTGGAAGAGTATGGCGATGTCCCCTATCATTTGATAGACGTGGTCAGTCCACGAGGAGACTTTAATTTGGCAAAATGGCTGCTAGGGGCGAGGAAAGAAATCGGCGAGATATGCGGGCGGGGGAAGACGCCCATCGTAGTCGGGGGTACCGCGCTGTACTTAAACGCCTTGATAAGGGGATACGAGCTGGGACCGGGGGGGGTAGATTCAAAATTGCGAAAGAGGCTTAACGCGCAAACATTGGGGGAACTGACGGCGGAATTGGAGCGTTTGGCGCCGGATGTGGCGCGGAAGACAGATTTGAAGAACCCGCGGCGTGTGGCGCGGGCGTTGGAGAAGATTCTGTTGGCGGGGTCGTCTTGCGGACGAGGCGGGACAGGAATGGATAAAATGGCAGAGGCGATTGGTGTGGGGGGCAAGGCGCCGAAATATGAATTTTTAGTTTTGGGGCTGACATATCCCCGCCCGAATTTGCGGGAAAGAATAACACAAAGATTGCGCGAGAGATTAGAACGGGGCATGGTGGCAGAGGTGCAAAATTTACATAAACAAGGCGTGAGTTGGCAAAAATTGGATGATTTCGGGCTGGAATATCGCTTTATCAGCAGATATTTGCGCGGGCAGCTGACGGAGACTGAAATGGAAAAAAAAATAACTATCGCGAGCAGTCAATTCGCAAAGCGTCAGATGACTTGGTTTAAAAAAATGCCCGCCGTCAGGTGGGTTGAGGCCTATAGTGAAGCGAAAAGACTGGCGCGGGAGTTTTTGAAATAAAATTATTCTTCCAGCGCGGTTTTGAGCGCATTTTCGGCGGCTCGGGGGTCGGCTTGGCCGTGGGTGGCGCGCATTATCAGGCCAAGAAAATATTTTAATAACACTGTCTTGCCGGCGCGATAAGCGGCGGCTTGTTCGGGATTGGCGGTGATAAGCTGATGAGCTAGTGGGCCTAAATCGGTCGGGACAGTGGGTTTGGTGGCGCGGACTTTTTCGAGCGCGGCCTCCAAAGTAGTGGGGCCGGCTATCATAAGGCCTAAAACTTCAAGAGCGATGGATTTTTTGACACGACCGGAGGCGTTGATTACAATGAGCTCCGCTAATTGGTCGGCAGCGGATGGGAAGTCGGCTAGTGGGATGTTTTTTTGCTCTAACAACGGCTTGAGGTGGTTGGCAAGCCAAACGGAAGCGGTTTGAGCTAGGGCGGCGGATTCGGCGTCAGTATCAAAGGCGCTCATTTCCGAAGTTAGGCTTTCCAAGTAGTCGCTCCAGTCGGGGTTGGCCAGATAGAAATCAATGAGCGCGCCGGTGAGGGCGTATTCTTCAAATAAACGCTGGCGTTTGGCGGATGGGAGCTCTGGTGGGCCGGCAGTTTTGATTTGTTTGATATAAGCAGTGGGAATTTTGAAGGATGGCAGGTCTGGTTCGGGGAAATAGCGATAATCTCCCAGGGTTTCTTTTTCTCTTTGGACAATAGTGCGGCTATCGGTTTCGTCCCAGCTGACGGTGGTGGTGGTTTGGGGAATGGAATTTTGCCGCCAAAGTTCGGTTTGGCGGGAAATTTCATAAGTAAGCGCCTGTTCTAGTGCGCGGAAGGAATTTAGGTTTTTAACTTCGGTTTTGGGATAGAGTTTATCGTCACCTCTGGGGCGGAGAGAAATATTGGCATCACAACGCAATTGGCCCTTTTCCATGTCGGCGTCAGAAACTTCTAGGGCACGCAGAGTCAACTGGAGCTCTTGTAAAAAAGCACGCGCTTGCGCGGGACTGGTAAGTACTGGACGAGTGACAATTTCCATCAGCGGGGTGCCGGCGCGATTGTAGTCAGCCAAGGAGTCGGAGCCCGCGGGGTGAAAAAGTTTAGCGGTGTCTTCTTCTAAATGAACGCGCTCGATAAGAATTTTATCAAAGCGGAGGGCTGTCGGCCGGGTAGCGGATTTTTTGGCGGGAGCGGGAATCTTGAGGTAGCCATCGGCGCCGATGGGGAGAAAATGTTGAGAGATTTGGTAACCCTTGGCCAAGTCGGGATAAAAATAGTTTTTGCGGTCAAAGCGTAATTCGGTATTAACCCGGCATTTGAGGGCTAGGGCGGTTTTGAGGCCCAGCTCCACGGCCTTTTGGTTGACGACAGGCAAAGCCCCTGGCTGGCCAAGACAGACCGGGCAAATGTTGGTATTCGGCTCGCTACCCTCGCCAGCCTGACAGCCGCAGAACATTTTGGAGGCAGTTTTCAGCTGGACATGGATTTCCAAGCCGATGACAGTTTCAAATTTTGTGGAGATTTTTTCCATATCCCCTATTTTAATACATTTGAGCGGGTTTGTCTAAAAAAGGGATTAGTGTTCTTATTCGGTACTTGATGACAAAATTTTACTAACCACCGCCCAAACCATCTCCCCGATTTCATCCTCTGGCAGCAGCTTGCCTTCCGGCGCGCATTCTATGATTTGATAGCCCGGGCGGGTGGCTAATTCCAAATAAAGTTTTTCAGTGGCCTTTAAATAGCCCCTGTCGGTTTCGTGAATGTTGCGTTTTTCTCCGGATAAAATGTCACGGTCGCGCTTTTGGCCCACCAAATCATAGGCTATATCGGCCGGTACGTGAAGAATGAGGTTTAAATCGGGGCGCGGAATACCGAGTTTGTTAAATTCTAGGTCTTCCGTCCAATTGAAAAATTCTTGGCGTAGCGCGTCGTCGGTAATTTTCGCCCCTTGATGGGCCAAATTTGATCCGGTATAACGATTAGCAACTACGCTGGTCCCGCCCGCTAATTGAGTACTTAAAACTCGCGACGCCACCCAGCGGTCGAAAGCGTACAAAAGCGAAGCTGGATAGGCTCCGACTTCAGACAATGAACCAAAGGTGCCATTCAAATACTCGTTTATCAGCTGGCCGCTAATTTCCAGGCGGCGGGGGAAATCCACACCCAAGGCTGGCTGGCCAGATAATTGCAGGCGTTTTAACAAGAGTTCTTTCTGGACGGTCTTGCCTGAACCGTCACCGCCTTCAATGGCGATTAGTTTGCCACGCATAGTTTTGAAATTAAAAGGTAAGGTGGCTTTACTATAGTATAAAATGTATTTTTTGTCCAAAAAAAATAAAGGGATTTATACAATCCCTTTATCGGGAGCTTTAATAGTTTTGAATTAAAGCACCCGTTGAATTTCCGGCAAAATCAGCTGAGTGAAGATTTCTTCGGGCGGTAAAAGATCTCCGTTGGGCGCACAGCAGATAATGTGGCAAAAATCCGCGCGTTTGGCCAGTTCCAAATAAATGTCTCTGGCAATATTTATACGATTAGGATCGGCTTCAAGTTCGTCGCGGTCCTTGCCGTTTAAATATTCGCGCGCGGGTTTGTCGTTTACCAGCATGTCGGCATTTTTCGGCGGTACGTCCAAAAAGAAATTTAAGTCGGCAACGGGAAAATGGAATTTGGCGTGTTCCATGTCCAGGAGCCAGGCGAAAAGTTCTTTTCTGCTATCGGCCGAAGCGATAGTCCCGGCTTGGTAGGCGAAATTTGACCATGCTCCACGATCAATAACCACAATGCCGCTGGAAGCCAAGTGTTCTTGGATTTTTTCTTGGACCACCCAAAGTCCTCGGTCTACGGCATACATGGTAGCCACCAGCTCAACCGGCAAAAGTCCCAACTCGCCTCGCAAATATTTATCAACGAGCAATGCTTCATCGCTGCTGTGGCGCGGGAAACTAACCATTTTTACCGAATAGTTTTGACCAATTAGCCAGCGCGCTGTCCTTTCTACTTGGGTTTTTTTGCCGGAACCGTCGATACCTTCGAAAACAAGGGTTTTGCCTTGCATTTTTCCTCCTTTAAATAATAAATTTCTCCTTTGGCTATTGTATTTTAACACCCGCGAGAATAAAACAAAACCGCTTTTTGAGGGCGGCCTTGTGGATAACTTTGAGGTAAGTTCTAAAGGGAAATGTCAATTCCCCGGCCCATAGTAGAGCAGAGGGTGGTGTTTTTGATGAAGTTGCCCTTAATTCCGGCGGGGCGCATTTTTTTCAGAATATCGAGAAAACCGGTGATATTGTCTTTAAGCTTGGCGGCATCCCATGAAAGCTTACCAACGGTCTGATGAATATTTCCCGAATTGTCATTTTTGAAAGTAAATTTGCCGCCCTTGAGCTCTTTGACGGCCCGGGCGATATCTTTGGTGACGGTTTCATTTTTCGGGGTAGGCATCAAGCCACGGGGCCCTAGGACTCTGGCAATTTGTGCTAAATCTTTCATAAGTTCGGGTTCGGCCACGGCGAGTTCAAAATCGCATTTGCCGGATTTTTTAATCTCATCGATCAACTCGGTGCCACCAACGATATCCGCGCCGGCGTCTTTGGCTTCTTTGAGTTTTCCATCAGTGACAAAGGCGGCGATTCTCCTGGTTTTACCGGTGCCATGTGGTAAAACGGCACTACCTTTGATGTTCTGTTCGGTTTTTTTGGCGTCGATGCCAAGTTTGATGTGCAGTTCTACGGATTCATCAAATTTGGCGGCGGGATGGGCTTTGATCCAAGTAATAGCTTCTTCCAGGTCGTAAATTTTATTTTTGTCTATTTCCATAAATTTGACTTTAAATGAGGTTAATCGGCGATAGTAATACCAGCCTGACGAGCCGTGCCGGCTATAATGCGCATAGCGGCATCAATATCACGCGTGTTTAAATCCGGTAGTTTAATTTCGGCAATTTCGCGCAGCTGTTGGCGGGTAATGGAGGCGACTTTTTCTTGCAGGGGCTTGCCAGAACCTTTGGCGATTTTGGCGGTTTTTTTAAGCAATTCACCGGCGGGAGGAGTTTTGCAGATGAAATCAAAACTGCGGTCTTCATAGACGGTGATTTCCACGGGGATGACATCGCCCATTTTGTCTTTGGTGGAGTCATTGAACCGGGTGCAAAAATCTTGAATGTTTAAGCCGTGTTGCCCCAGGGCTGGACCGACCGGAGGGGCGGGATTGGCTTGTCCGCCTTTGATTTGCAGCTTAATTTTTTGAATTACTTTTTTCATAGCGATAACTTTAATAGCGGTTAGTTAAACTTTTTTAATTTGCAAGAAATCCAATTCGGCGGGAGTTTCGCGGCCGAAAAGATCAATCATAATATCCACTTTCCCTTTGGCTTCGTCGATAACGGAAATTTTACCCTCAAAATTTTTAAACGGGCCTTCAGTAATACGCACCAAGTCACCAATAGCGACATCAATTTTGTATTTGGGTTCTTCCACGCCCATGCGTTCTTTGAGGGCGCGAATTTCTTCTTCCGAAAGTGGGGTAGGGGTGGTGCTGGTGCCGATAAATCCAGTGACGTTGGGAGTGTTGCGCACTACGTACCAAGAATCGTCAGTGACAATCATACTAACCAAAACATAGCCGGGAAAAATTTTTTCGGTAATAATGCGGCGTTTGCCATTTTTAATTTTAATTTTCTTTTCTGTGGGCACTAAAACTTCGAAAATTTTATCCTCCATGCCCATGGATTCAATCCTTTGTTCTAAACTGCGCTTGACGTTTTCTTCATACCCGGAATAGGTGTGAATGGCGTACCAGCGACGATTTTGGTCTAAAATTTGCTTAGGCATAACTTATATAAAATAGGGTGCTTATTTGATAATTCTACCCATAAAAAAGGAAAAGATAAAGTCAAAAAAACCTAAAAAGGCGGCTAAAGCTAAGCTAATACCAATGACCATAACGGTATGGCGAGTAGTGTCTTGGCGTGTTAGCCAGCTGACTTTACGTAATTCACTTTTGGAATCCCGCAGATATTGTACTAATTTTTGCCACATAACCTTAATTAATTAACCCTATCTTAAAATGACCCGCGGGCCATCTATCAGGTAGTATAGACTAAAACGAAAAATAATGCAAGGGCTGCTAGATATCAAGGTTCTTGACGGTTTTGGCGTGGGTTTGAATGAATTTTTTACGAGGCGCAACTTCGCTACCCATTAAAATTTCAAAGGTTTCGTCGGCTTTTTCCATGTCTTCAATCATAACCTTTTTCAGCACGCGACCAACAGGGTCCATAGTAGTTTCCCAAAGCTGGCCGGGGTTCATCTCACCCAAGCCTTTATAGCGCTGTACAACGATACCGGATTTGCGGCCGCGAGCGATTTCCGGGTCTTCTGTGTCTTCCGCGTTGATTTCAGATTCTTCCGCGTTCTCCGATGTTTCTTCTTCGTTTACGACTGTCGCCGAGTTTTTTGTTTTAGCAGCTTGATTTTTGTCGTTGCGGTCAGCGGCAGCGGATTCAAATTCAGAGATGATGGCGCGTAATTCAGGTTCGGAAAAGGCGTAGCGAACTTGGCGGCTCTTTTCCACGCGATAAAGCGGGGGCTGGGCGATATAAATATAGCCGCCGTGAATCAAATCAATGAAGTGCCGGTAAAACATTGTGAGCAACAGTGTGCGAATATGCGCGCCGTCTACGTCGGCATCAGTCATGATAATAATTTTGTGGTAGCGCAATTTTTCAATATCAAAACTTTCACCAATACTGGTTCCCAACGCAATAATCAATGACTTAATTTCGTTATTGGCCAACATTTTATCTAGGCGTGAACGTTCCACATTTAAAATTTTACCCCGCAAAGGAAGGATGGCCTGAAAACCGCGATCGCGGCCTTGTTTAGCGCTACCGCCGGCGGAATCCCCCTCTACAATATAAAGTTCGGAATCTTCGGGGTGGCGGGAAGAGCAATCGGCCAGTTTGCCGGGTAAAGAAAGTCCCTCTAAAACACCCTTGCGCAAAATGGTTTCGCGGGCGTTTTTGGCGGCTTGGCGAGCACGGGAAGCGAGTAATGTTTTTTGCAGAATAGCTTCGGCGTCTTTGGGATTTTCTTCGAGATATTCCGCTAAACTTTCGGAAAAAACATTATCGACGGCGGTACGCATTTCAGTATTGCCCAATTTGGCCTTGGTCTGGCCTTCAAACTGCGGCTGACTTAAGCGAACACTGATAACGGCCGTGAGGCCCTCTTTTGTGTCTTCGCCGGAGATATTTTCATCTTTTTCTTTGAGATAATTCTTTTTGCGAGCGTAGTTGTTGAGAACGCGCGTTAACGCAGTACGAAAACCGGAAATGTGGGTGCCTCCTTCAACGGTAAAGATATTATTAGCAAAACTTAAAACGGTTTCTTTGTACTCATCGGTATATTGAAAGGCTATTTCGACTTCTCCTTCATCCAGCTTTTTATGGATATAAAAAATGTTTTCGTTTTTAGCAGATACTGATTTATTAAGATGACGAACAAATGACATAATTCCGCCATCGAAATAAAACGTGTAGCCGTGTGGTTTTTTTTCATCACTGTGGTCGACACAAAATATTTTTACGCCTTTGGTGAGGTGGGCCTGCTGGCGCAAATGTGAGAGAATGGTTTTCCAGCTAAACTCCAAGGTTTCAAAAATGGTGGCATCCGGTTCAAAAATAATGGCCGTACCAGAGCCAGTAGACGCACCGACAGCTTTAACGTTGCCCTGGGGGGCGCCACGTTTGTATTCTTGGGCATAAAGTTTGCCGTCGCGACGAACTTCGGCGCGCAAATAGGCGGAAAGCGCGTTGACGCAAGAGACACCCACACCATGCAAGCCGCCGGAAACTTTATAGCTGTCATTATC
Organism: uncultured Gammaproteobacteria bacterium; assembly: GCA_964547305.1. GTDB lineage: Bacteria > Patescibacteriota > Patescibacteriia > UBA2591 > JBAYNP01 > CAZJMI01. Next base: position 12,295 of record CAZJMI010000002.1, on the reverse strand, counting down.
AAATTTGCCACCGGCGTGCAACTTAGTGAGAACGGTTTCCAGGGCCGATTGGCCGGTGCCTTTGTGTTTGTCCACGGGAATGCCACGACCGTTGTCAGATACTTTAATGCGATGTCCTGGTAAAAGTTCAACTCGAATTTCATCACAAAAGCCAGCCATGGCCTCGTCAATGGAGTTGTCTACGACTTCCCAAACCAAATGATGCAAGCCACGCACGCCCGTGCTACCAATGTACATGGCGGGACGCTTGCGAACAGGCTCAAGCCCCTCTAGAACGGTGATATTTTCGGCGTTATAAGTGGCGTTTTTTGTGGCTTTGGGGGACATGGCGATATAGTTAAAATTGATTGAATACTGGAGTAATTTTACCATAAAAGTAGCGGGAAGGCAAGACATTTTTTGGGCGGCGGTACGGGCTTAATATGACAAAAAAGCGGGGCTGGAAAAACCGGCCCCGCTATGAATATAAGGAGGGATTAGGCGCGGATTTCGGCTTGGAAGTCTTTTTTGAGACGCTGCAGCATATTTTTGAAGGCAGTTTCGGTCTCGTCCATGGTTAGGGTATGGTCGGCGGCCTGAAAACGAAGGTGAAAGGATAATCCCCTCTTGTCAGCGCCCAATTTGGCGTGTTCAAACACGTCAAATAACTCGGCGGATGATATGAGCGGATCTGCGGACAAAATGGCTCGGTAAATGTCTTGATAGCAAGCGGATTTTGGCACAGTGAGCGATAAATCGCGACTGACGGGAGGATAAGAGCTTATTTGGCGATAGGTAGGCGGGGGTGGGGCGAGCGTCAAAAGCGGCTCGAGATTGAGCTCCCAAATAGCCCCAGAATCGGTAAATTCCAACATGTCCGGGGCAAGAGCTTGCTCCCAAAGTTCGGAGGCGGCCGGCCATGACTGCCGCAGGAGGTCGAGGGCGCTTTTGAGAACTTGGAAGTTGGCGGGGGTGGACGGATAGCCACCGGCCGCTAGGGCCAGATGCAGCTTTTCGGTCGGCAAGTTCTCGGAGGATGGTTCAAAAACGCGGCCGGTTTCAAAAAAAGTAACTTTATCAAAATTTTTCAGATTTAATTCCAAATTTTGCCGAAGACGCGGCGCAAGTTGGCGACGAAGATACTTTTGGTCGGGATTGAACGGGTTTAGAACCTCTATATAGTCCGCGGGTGAAATTGAAGTGGCGGGGGATGTTTCAGGGGCAAGCCCGTGGAAAGAATAATTGTAAACCTCATCAAAACCGCAGCCGATGAGCGCTTGGTGAATAGTGTCACGCAAGCGACACCAGAGGGGCCAATTGACGGGACGAATGGTTTGCGTGAGAGAGCGCGGTTCTAGCCGTTGATAGCCATAGAGACGACCGATTTCTTCTACCAGGTCAGCGGGGACAGAAACATCTTGGCGCCAATCGGGACTTTGTGCTTTCAGACTGGCGGCATCGCGGGCGAGGATATCAAAGCCTAGTGATTTGAGATATTGGGAGGCATCACGAATTGATATTTCTATACCTAATAATTTATCAAGCAACGCGGAAGACAGCCCTACGATTGGATTTTCCGGAGCAACGGCAATATGGGAAACAGTTTGGACCACTTCCCCGCCGGCCAGTTCTAAAAACAATTCCGTGGCGCGCTCAAGCGCCATTTCGGTCAAAGACCAGCCGATGCCACGCTCAAACCTGGCGGAACTTTCGGAGCGCAAACCAAGGGCCCGAGAAGTTTTTAAAATACTGGAGCGATTAAATTGCGCCGATTCTAAAATAATTTCCGTAGTGTCATCTTTAATGCCGCTATCTTCTCCACCCATAATACCGGCAATGGCCATGGGCCTTTGTGAATTGGCGATCAATAGCATATCGGGAGTAAGGGCGCGTTCTTTTTCATCTAAAGTAAGCATTTTTTCGCCGGAGATGGCGGTACGCACTTCTATTAGATCGCCAGTGACTAAGCGGCGGTCAAAGGCGTGCAACGGTTGACCCAGCTCCAGCATGACGTAGTTGGTAATATCCACTAAATTATTGATGGGGCGCACGCCACAGGCAGATAATTTTTGACAAAGCCAATCGGGGGAAGGCGCGATTTTTAAATTAGTGATAACGCGCGCCAGATATTTTGGGCAAAGTTCGGGAGCGGCGATTTTAACGCGTAGAGTTTTTTGGCGGTCGGGGTGAGAAGAAAAATGAAATTTGGGACGCAATTCATGTTCTAAAACAGCGGCAATTTCGCGGGCCATGCCTAGATGCGACCAAACATCGCCACGATTAGCAGGGACGTCCAGCACATATATTGAATCGTCGGAAATGGGGAGCGCGTCTTTGAGCGCATGGCCAAGCGGAGCATCGGCGTCTAAAATCATGATGCCGGAATGGTCGGAGCCAAGACCCAATTCATCCTCGGCACAAAGCATGCCTTCAGAAGCGGAACCACGAATAACGTTGGGACGAATTTCAAAAATTTTTTCTTTATTGGTGAGGCGCGCGCCCACGAGAGCGACTGGAATTTTTTGTCCGACCGCAATATTGGGGGCGCCACAAACTATGTTTAATACTTTGCTGCCGATGTCCACGGTAGTAAGTTGCAGGCGATCGGCATTTGGATGAGGCAGGATGGTTAAAATTTGACCAATGACAACTTTATCCGGCAGTTCAACTGAAGATTCGATTTTTTCAATTTCAAAACCCAACATGGTTAATTGTTCGGCCAGTTGTTCGGGGGTCAAATCGATTTTGACGAAATCTTTGAGCCAATTGTATGAAAGTCGCATATTTTAAAATTGCTTAATAAAGCGCAAGTCGCCACTATGCATGAGGCGGATATCGTTAATGCCATAATAAGCCATGGCTAGGCGGTCGACGCCAATGCCGAAAGCAAAACCGGAATATTTTGACGGATTAATGCTCATATTTTCCAGTACTTTGGGATGGACTAGACCGGCGCCCAACATTTCCACCCAGCCTTTTTGCTTGCAGACGGGGCAACCACGACCGCCGCAAAGTAAACAAGCCATATCCGCTTCCACGCCGGGTTCCACAAAAGGGAAAAACGAGGGCCGAATACGGATTTGAACTTCTTTTTCAAAAAGAGCGCTTAAAACATCTCGCAGGGTACCCATAAGGTCGCGCAGACTGATATTTTCATCAATAACCAGGCCTTCGCATTGGTAAAAAGTGGCTTCGTGGCTGGCGTCAGTGGCTTCGTGACGAAAAACTTTACCCGGGACTATGAGGCGGACGGGCGGTTGGCGGGTTTCCATGGCACGAATTTGCATGGGGGAGGTATGGGTGCGTAAAACAGCGGAATGATTATTTTGTTTTACCCAAAATGTATCATGGGCGTCGCGGGCTGGGTGGTCGGCGGGAATGTTGAGTAAATCAAAATTGTAATGTTCGCTTTCTACTTCGCGACCGGCGATAATTTCAAAGCCCATAGAGAGAAAAATTTCTTCCAGGCGATGAGTAAATTGAGTTAATGGATGCAGATGACCACGAGAAAAAAGCCCGCCGGGCAAGGTGCGATCGAAATCCGATGGCAGGCTATGGCCACTGCTATCTAAAGCCGCTAAGCGTTGAGTATAAAGGGCCTCCAGTGAGGTTTTAACCTCTTGTGCTAAGGGGCCGATGATCTTTTTTTCGGCCAATGGTAGGTCTTTGAGTTTTTTGAGTTCAATAGTTAAAAGACCGGCCGCGCGACCAAAATATTTTTTATAAGCTTTTTCCAGGGCGGTGGGGTTTGAAGCCTGCCGTAATGCTTGGGAGGCTTTTTTTTTGATATCTACTAGACTTTGACGCATAGAAAACTAAGCTAGCGGCCGCGTTGGTTAAGGGATAAAAACCAGGTTTCGATGGCGGAAAGCAATAAGGCGGCTAAAAGTGCTACCCACCAACTAAGCCAACTGTGACTTTGTAATATTAAACAAAAAACGATTAAAATTGCAAACCAAGCGCCTTGTCGGAAGGCGATACTAACTTGATGAAAAATTGGCGCGGAAGTGAGCCAAACGCGGAGAATAAAACCCAAGAGGGCGAAAATCCCCAGGAGGGTGGCCAAGAGAGCGGCGTAGAAAAGTACCAGTCCCCACCAGCCGGCTTCTTGCGGGTTAAGGTAAAAAACAATAACAGCCAAAATTATCAGGCTGGCGACAGTGGCAAGGGACATCATGATAAGGTACTTTTTGAGGGTCATAGATTTTTAAGCTAAAAAATATAGTTGATTAACCAGAGTGGGGCCTGGAGACAAGCAATTAAGCGCGGTGATAATTTCCGTGTCGCGAGCTTTTAGGCTGGCGATGAGCTCATCATTGAGGCAGGCAACTACCAGACGGCCGTGAGCGAGGTGCAGGGCTTTGAGGCGGCCTGATAAATCTTGTCCCAAAACGGCGGTGGCGGTTTTTTCAAAGCCGGCGACAATCAGGCCGGCGCGGAGCGCGGTGGATTTGGAACTGGCGCCTGACTGCTGTTGCAGAATATCATTAAAAGCTTGGAACATGGCGAAAGGTTATGAATTGGATGGAGATTCGGCTGTGGGAGGGACTGGCGAGCCGGACTCAATATTAGCGGGTTCAATGTTGGCGGTGTCGGCCAAGTACTCTTCATCGGCCAACTGAATGGCTTTGAGGTCTTCTTCTATATCTTGGCGGGCGGCGGCTTCGATGTTGGTGAGCATAGCTTCGTCTTGGTCGAATTTTTCAATAGTCTCT
>CAZJMI010000002.1:0-7591 GCA_964547305.1 uncultured Gammaproteobacteria bacterium | reverse complement strand
AACTTGAAATATTTTATCAAAATCAATATTTTCCAAATCTAATTCTGGGGGTGTGGCTGCGTTATTTTTTTGAGGGTCAAGACTGGCCATAGTAAGATAAATTAATAGTCGGAATTAGAGAACATTGCGATTGATGGGCGGCCGAGGGTCGTCGGAGGTGGGAATAAATTTAGTGTTGCTTGCGGATTGCTTATGAACTTCATTAATTATGCGTTGATAATGCCCGGATAAGTCCGTTAAGGGCTTTAATCTTCTTTTTTGCAAGGAATTAAATTCCTCGACATAGTGGAGGGCTAAAGTATGGCGATTCAATTTATCCTCAAGGGCTTGTAGCTCTTCGCGATTAGCAGCAATAGATTCCTTGAGCTCGGCGGCTTCGGGACTATTAACATCAAGAATACCGGTTTTAAATTCTTGTGTCAGCTCTTGGCCGCGCTGTTTAAGCCCGGAAATTTCAGCGGTGAGAATGCGATTGCTAGTATTTAACAAATTAGCGAAATTGCCTAATTGAGTGACGACCTGATCTTGCATGGGCTTGGTTAGGTCTTCTATGATCTTGATAATTTTGTTGCACTGACGGTCAATTCTGGTGACGTGGCGGTCTTCTTTTTCCATGGATTTCGTGTGAGCGCGGTCTACTTTTCGCAGCTGGGTATCAACGGCGGCTAGCTGGCGTTGGTAGCCTTCCAATACGCTGGAATTGGCGCCGGATTGCGGGTATTTGGTGATAGCCGCTTCCAGTGATTTTTTAAGTTCGCCAAGGGCCTTCATCTTGTCTTCGTGGCGATGGCGGGCGTTGTTATGAAATTTACGCCAAGGCTCGTTCCAGGCATGGCGAACAAAGCCTTCTTTGAGGCGGGTGGCGAACATATCATGTTTTTCTTTGACGGCAGCGGGATTTTTTTCATCGACTTGACGAGCATCAACATCAACGATGCCAATGCGGCGCGCCCAGCCGACAAATAGGTTCAGAGAAGCTTTGCCGGGATTGTTCTCTTTATATTCCTTTTTAATGCGCTCTAGCTCTGGTTTGGGTTGATTGGCCCTAGCCGCTTTGGCTTCTTGGATGGATTCGCCAATCTGCTCCACTTTGGCTTTTATGGCAGCTTTGCCGCGATTGAAAATATTTGAGAAGGCTTCGGCCGGGGAATGGCTATCATAAAAGGCCGGGACCGGAACATTGCCTTCAGTAGTAGCGGGGGTAGTCGTGGTAGTATTGTCGGGAGTCGCTTCTTCGGGCGGCGGCGTTGGGCGGCGACGGGACGGGAAAATTTTGTCGCAGAGTGCATCGGCGGCGGCAATAACAGCGTCGCGCGGTTGCTCCCGGTATAAGTCGGGTAATGATTCAGATTCGGGGGTCGGTGGGGTAGCGCCGGCAGGAACAATTTCGTAGGGAACGGGCTCATATTCATCAATATCGTGGCGGCTGTTGTCAGGTGTAGTGGGGGTTGTTTCGGGGGTGGTTAGCGGCTTGATTTGATAGTTAAGGAAATCCATACTTGCTCCGCTGGTAATAATTTCAAAATTTTCCTTTTGATTGGTAACCAGGCTCTTGAGTTTGTTTAAGAAATTATAAACCTTGTTGGGTGTTAGCGCGGCGACATCTTGATACGGGTTGTGGGTTTTCAAAAATTCAAACAGGGCGGCCGGTTGACCATCTTGATTTTTGCCGCTTAGTTTTTTATTGTCGTCATAGGTTAAATTTTCTTGAAACCCGGAGGGGCTGCGGCTAATTTGGTTTTTAGCCCAATCTACGGTAGCTGCAAGAGCGTCTGCTTCCCTCTTTTCAGCCGCTAGGACGGCGGGAGTTTTATCGGGATTTTTGGGCTGGTTCCGCTTTTTACCTTTTTTGTTATTATCGTCACGCGGGGTAGGATTTTCTTGATTTTGAGGTCGATTATCGGGTTTGTTTTTATTTTGACCAGGATTTTCTTGGCTTTTAAGGGGCGTGGCAGAGAATTTGATAAAGTGGCGCTGTGGGTCAGCAAAAAGTCCTATTTTGATTGGTGTTTTTTGTTGGCTAACAAATTTTTGTAATTTCTTAAGTAAATCATAGGTGGCATTTGATGATTCAAGAGATTCGCTCCAGTATAATTTATTGGCAGCTAAAAATTGAAGAACTTCAGAGTTTTGACCAGGCACCATTTTGCCATTTTCGTATGAGTCTCCAGTGAAAGTTAAATACTCCACGTGACCGCCGGGGTTATCGCTAAGGACAGATTCCAGCCAATCAGCGACGGTCTCCAGTGTTTCATTTTCGCGTTCAAAATTTTCGTTGTCTGGTGGCTCACCGTCACCGCCTTCTCCGTTGCCTCCCCCACCGCCGCCACCAGGAGCGGGCGGTTCGTCGGAAGAGTCGGGTGAATCATTTTGATCTTCGGGGAAAGTTTCTTCTGTCGTCTCGTTTTCGTACGCATATTCTTCATCTTCTTCATCGTCGTCATCATCTGGATCGGGGTCAACTTCATTTAATAGGCGGCTGACTTCAGCATTAAGAAATTTTTGGTAGTCGGCTTCGGTGGCGAGCCCCATAACGTTGCGCCGGATGTCATGCCATGCTTCATCGTTGTTGACGGTACCGGTTTTGCCACGGAGGGAATCGGTAATTAAATCAGCCAGTTTTTGGTGCTGTTGCTGCCGTTGGGCTTCGGTCTCGGAAGGCATGGCCCTAACAGACCCGAGTAAGCGGTTGATACTAGTAATATGGAGAAATTTTTCCAGCGGGGCGGGCGGAGGTATAGTCTCGGGCGCAGTGGAAGTTTCGGGGATGGCCGGTAGTGTTGTTTCTTGAGGCGGCGATTCGGGGCTGACGGGAGTAGTAGAATCAATAGGCGGCGTGACTGGCGGCTCCGGCTCGGGCGAGTTAGTCGAAGCAACGGCGGGAGTATTTTCTTTGATGCCATTTAAATAGCGATAAAGTTTAATTTTGGAAAGTGGCTGCCTGGCGGCATCATAGTCGGCGGGAATAAGCTGATTTTTGAAGACAAATCTGTTTAGTAGTTTGAGCCAATTGGCCATCGCGGTCCGGGTGGCCGGGTCGGAAACATTATTGCCAGCCTGGCGCAGTGCTTTTAGTGTTTCGCTGGCAGAAATACCTCGCTGGTCAGCTAGATCGATGGCTGCTTGGCGGGCTTGATTAAAGGCTTTGACGGCAGCCGGATCCAGGGTTTCATTTTCCGATTCTCCCAATACGGCGTAAGCGGCATCGAGCTTATCTAGTGCTTGAGTATGAGCCGTGGCTAGCTCGCGATCATTTTTGGGAGGGTGCTCGGCGGGGGGTACAACAGCAGGGAAATAGTTTTTTTCGGGGGCGGCTAGCTCGGCGAGCGTGGGGCCCTCGGGGGCTGCGGGGACGGATTCGGGAGCTTCAGAAACTGGCGTCTCGGGGACGGTATCTGCTGGTGGTTCAAATTGAGCATCATAGGCGGCGCGCTCATCGTCTGATAGCGCACGGTAAGCTTCTTCTTGCTGGCGCAATTTTTCACTGGGAATATTTTGGCCGGGGCCGAAAGTAATTTTTGGCGCTGGGGCAGAAACATCTTGGGCGGCAGTGGCGGGCTTAGAGACTTCGGGCTCTATGGGTTCGGGATTCTCTGATTTTGTGGTTCCGGGAGTGGGCTCGGAGATAGTTTCGGCTTTGGGAGTGGCAATCAAGTCAGGATTGGATGGGGGATATTCGGCGGCACCGGTAAACGGAATTACTTTTTTGTCGAGTTCGTCGGCGAGCAACTCTTGCAACTTATTTACTTGATCACGTTGGGCTTGATCGAGGTCGTTCTTGTAGGTATCCAGGGCGGCGTTTAAGCCGGTATTATTTTCGGGATAGGTTTTGACAAGATATTCAAAATCAACATTTTTGGCGCGCAAAAATTCAGCGGCCTGACGAGTGATATTGGCAGCCGCCTCTTGAGTAAGGCTTTTAACCGCTTCATCGGAAGTGGCGGGAAGCTCGGAAGACCTAATCGCCTCCGGGGGCTTGGGCATATCAATAACAACGCCAGGGTTTTCGGCGGCAGGGGTATCGGTTCCTAATTTTGTGGCATCGTCGGGCATAATTTTTGATTACGCTACAGGTGGATTGGAGTCGGGGTGTTCCGCCAGAGATTTTTGAATGGCGGCAATTTTTTCCAAATTGGCGGCCTGCAAAATAGCTTTAACGCTGGCCTGATAATCAGTTTCGAGCTTTTTGACTCGCCGCAAAAAATCAGCGTTGATTTTAACGATGGCTTTTTTGACAGCGGCTAAATCTTTGGTCGCGGGCATGGGCTAAGAGGTTAAAGCTGGGACAATTTTATTATAGCAGAAAAATAGAAAAATGGCTCGCGGGTGGCCTGTTGATAAAGTAGGCGGTGTTGTTGGAAAGTTGCCCATGTTTACTATAAGCATTTTTTAGGCTAGAATGGGGATTATAAATTAATAGGCTATCTATGAAAATAACCAAAAGCACCTTCATGGAATACGTCAGATGCCCTAGGTACGCGGCGCTGAACAATTTGCATAAGGAAAAAGACCTGTCTATCAATAAGGAGCGCTATTATGATTTGTTGAGGTCTTTGGAGCTAGAAATTGATGAAAGCGAGCTGGATGATATAGATTTGGTCAAAACTTCCAGTGAGCATCTGGAGGTGATGATGCCCTATTTTAATGAAATTGAGCTATTACTCGGTAAGAAGGTCGAAAATTATTTTCGAGGAAAGTCGCTGTATTCAAATGTATATGGGGAGCAAAAATTATTTACGAAAAAATATAAGGACAACGAATTGCTTTGTTATGTGGATATTTATAACGAAAGCGAAAAAATAAATATTATTGAGGTCAAGGCCACCACGACAAACAAATTTATCGGGCTGGGGTATACAGAAAAGGGAGCTGACTTTTCTATTTTTGAAAAGGATAAAGACAATGTATTAAGATTAAAAGAATTTTCCGACCCGGAGTGTTTAAAAAATAAAAAATATATGAATGCCAGGGGAAAATTATTTGATAGATTTGACTCTGTGGGCGCGTATGTTTATGATTTGGCGTTTCAAAGATTTGTCATAGAAGATGAAATAAAAGGAGCTGATTACTATCTCGGGGTGTTAAATCACGAATTCGTATTTGATGGGCAATACGCGGACGGCCAGCCCTTTTACGGCGATAATATCGGGGCGTTGATTGATTTAACGGCGATTACGGAACTGATGCAGGACCAAATAAGAATTGATATTGACAAGGTGCTGGGATACATTGAAAGCGATAAATTAGGGCGGGTAATGCTGGGCAAATATTGCCAAAATAAAAAGATGCGCGAGTGTATTTACAAAAAATATTGTTTTGACATATTACCGGAAAAAAATAATTTATTGATGTATATAAATAATCATTGCGGATTCAAGGATGCCGCCGGAGTGAACCACGACCGTTTTGATTTAATCCAAGATGGCAAGGTGGGCATGCTGGATATAGGGGAAGATATGCTGACGAGAGAAAATAATATCATACAGCGCGGTGTCGTGAAGGCCGGTAAGCCGTATTACAATTTGAAAAAAATAAAAGATGGCATTGCCAAATTAAAATATCCCATTTATCATCTGGACTTTGAATCATTTCCGTGTCCCTTGCCGCGCTTTGAGGGAGAAAAGCCCTATACGCAGTCGGTCTTTCAATTTTCGCTACATGTAGAGAATGCGCCAGGCGTTTGCAATAAAGAAACAGACCATTGCGAGTTTTTGGCAGATTCGCATGAGGATACGCGAGAGGCCTTGATGCAAAAGTTGTGTGAAAATATAAAAGACGATGACGGAAGTGTGCTAGTTTATAATAAGTCGTTTGAAAGTTCGCGCTTGAAAGAATTGGCCGTTTATTATCCAGCATACGCGGACAAACTCAATAATATAATTTCGCGGTTGTTTGATTTGATGGATATCGTGAAGACCAATACGAAATTTTATCAAGCTATGGGTTATTCGGAGGCGGAGGCCAAAGAACTAAATTTCTATAACGAGGATTTGGCCGGCAGTTATTCAATCAAAAAGGTCTTACCAATATTTTCGCATTTGACCTACAAGGGTATGGAGGTCGGCAATGGTATGGAGGCGGTATACACCTATGCCAGTTTTCCGAAGCTAAACAAGGCACTATTTGATAAAAAATACACAGCGTTGCTGGAGTATTGCAAACAAGACACCTGGGCGATGGTGGAGATATTGGATTCGTTGCGGAAATTGTAGTTTCAGGGGTAGATTGGCGCAAGAACAGAAAAGACGAGGAAAGCAAAACCGCCCCCGTGAGGAGGGGTTTTGGCGTTTTACAACAAAACTAGCGCATCAAAGTGTCGCCAAAGATGTCGCCACGGAAAACAACGTCCGCTTTGTTGTAGTCAATGGCGCTGGCGGGGGTGTTGCCGGGAACATTGAAACTAAAAATGAAATTTTGTGGTTGGTCGTCCAAGAGGCGTAGCTGCAAACGGTCGGCAGGCTTGGTAAGACAAAGCGTGTTGGCATAAACAGAGAGTTTTTTGGTGGGGACAGGTATGCGGGGGGCGGGAGTACCGGAGGCAATATCTGCTTCAGTGGTGGTAGAGTTTAAGCCCAACAGAACTATGGGCTGGGTTAAATTAAATTCGAGCGTGCCATCTTGAAGATTGTGCTGAATTTGAGCCAAAATACGACTGCCAGCGGTTTCGCGCAAAGTCCAGGTGCGGGCTATACTACAAGCGGCATTGTTGGCGGCGGTGACTTTGAGATCAAATTTAATGCTTTTGACTAAGGCATTGGGGCCATTGCCGGCGCGGAGGTCTAATTTAGCAACATTGGTAGCAATACTGGGATAAAATTCTCCGTCAGGGGTGTCATTTGAGAAGCTGACATTAGGATAAGATGAGTAGATATTTAGCTGGCGGGCTGGTAGTGGAGTATGCCAAGTATTGGTAAATTCTACGGGATTGTGGCTGATCTGTCCTTCACCTGTGACCGGAACACCACTTGAGGCCGCAAGTTGCAGCATGAATCCATCTCCATTTTTGATATTGACGCCGTCAACTAAGCCAGCATCGCCTTTAATCGTGATGGTGGCTTTACCGCCATTGGCGGGAACCGTGAGTCCAAGGTCAGAAATTTGAACGGGGTAGTAGGTATTATCGCTAGGATTTTCGATAGAGCCTATCTGGGTGCTGCCATTGTATATTTTCAGGCGGCGGAAAACACGCCCGTTGAGATCATCGCGGGAGGTGCTGGTGTTGACCGCGAAGGTGATAGTTTTAATGAGGGCGGCCTCACTGGTGCCGGGTTCAGTTTTGAATTCATAGCGAGCAATGGTGACTTCGGGTGTATTATTGAGGACTATGTCCGGGGTGGCGGTTTCAAAATTGGTAGCCACTGATACGGAAGCGCGCGGATTGGACATAGAACAGGTTTTCAATACGCATTCGTGGTCGCTGCCAAGGCGGACTACCAGGGGGGCGGTGCTTATAATTTTAAAGGTCTGGTCATCTAAAACAAACGCGCGGTTGGCGATGGCGGGTTCGCGGCGAGTGCGGTCAATCAATAAAATACCCTGCGCGTCGGAAGCGTCACGACTGGTGGCGGGAATATAAGTGAGGCTGTGAGAA
>CAZJMI010000001.1:0-36220 GCA_964547305.1 uncultured Gammaproteobacteria bacterium | reverse complement strand
ATTTCTGCCCCATTCAATCTACCGGCTACAATCACCTTTACACCCTTGGCACCGGCTTTTTTCACCTGATCCATGGCTCTCTTGATCACTCTCCTGAAGGGCATTCTTTTTTCCAATTCGGTCACTATGCCTTCAGCCATAACTCCGGCCGACAATCCGGCATTCGCGACTTCCTTTACATTTAATTCAACCATCGTATTCCGCGCGTAAATATTCTTTTTCAATTCGGCTTTTACTTTTTCAATGCCCTCTCCCCCGCGCCCGATAATCAAACCCGGCTTGGCGGCTATCACATTTATACGCACTTTATCAGCGTATCTTTCTATTTCTATCGCGTCGATTCCGGCCTTACTTAATTTCTTGGTCAAAAATTTCTTGGCCCCGGTATCCACGCGCAACTTTTCCGCTAAATCTTTCTTGTTAGCAAACCACTTCAAACTCCAGTCAGTTGTTTGACCTAGGCGGAATATTATTGGATGTACTTTTCTTCCCATAAACTTATGCTAACAATTATTATTATAGTCCTGTCTTACGTCTAAAAACTTTTTTAGCAAAGCCACCAGCGCCTTTAGATTCTCGGTGTGGTTTGTCAGCGGCATCGTGCTTTCCGGCTTTATCGCCTTCAAAGGCCTTCTCTTTGCCACTTTTTTCTTTCCCTGCGCCTTTCTCCGAAGCCACTTCCACTGGCAAAGCCGCCGCTGGAGCCGCCCCTTCCGGCGCGTTCACCATCTTTGGAGCCTCTAATTCACTTTGCTTGCGCTCTTTCGGTTCCTTGGGCACTATTTCATCTAAAACTATCGTCACTTGACTACCACGCTTACGAATCGCCGCCGCTCGCCCAAAGGCCCTGGCCCGCCAACGATGCAACGTGTTTCCCTCGCCCACAAAAATCTCTTTAATATATAAATTGCTTGACTCTACGCTGAAATTATTCTCCGCGTTCGCCACCGCCGACTTTAACAAGGCTAAAACCGGCACCTTGGCGGCTTTCTTTACGAACGGTAACTGCGCCAAAGCTTTTTCCACTGTCATCTTGCGCACCAAATTCACCACCAAACGAACCTTGGAAGGAGACATTCTTATATTTTTTGCTTTGGCTGAAATTTCCATATTATTTTATTTTTTCTTATCTATTTCTTTTTGCATCTTGCCGCCGTGTCTTATGAACTTACGCGTCGATGAGAACTCGCCTAATTTATGACCAACCATATTTTCCGTAATTAGCACCGGAACATGTGTTTTACCATTATGTACCCCAAATGTAAAACCCACCATCTCCGGCGCGATCGTCGAAGCCCGCGCCCAAGTCTTGATTATTGTACTGTCGCCCCGCTTTACCACTGAAATCTTCTTTAGTAGCTTGGGATCAATGTATAGACCTTTTTTAATACTTCTAGTCATATAATTAAATTACTTCTTTTTTCTTCTACCCTTGCCTCTACGGCTTAAAATTAACTTGCTGCTCGCCTTTTTTACTTTCCTGGTTCTGACTCCCAAAGCATGCTTGCCCCACGGGGTCTTCGGGTACTTCATACCAATCGGCTGATTGCCTTCTCCGCCGCCATGCGGATGATCCACGGGGTTCATCGCTGTTCCGCGCACTTCCGGTCTCTTGCCCAAATGACGACTGCGACCAGCTTTACCTAATCTTACCAAACGTTGCTCCGCCTTACCAACTTTACCTAATGTGGCCAAACATGTTTTAAGTATCAATCTTACTTCACCGGAAGGCATTTTAACCTGCGCGTATTTACCCTCGCAGCCCATCAATGTGGCTACCGCTCCGGCCGAACGCACCATACTGCCGCCTTTTCCTGGTTGTAATTCTATATTATGTATCGCGCTCCCAGGCAACATTAACTCCAAGGGCATACAATTACCAACTTTTTGTGCGATTTTTTCTTTTGAGGATAATATCTCCTCGCCATTTTTCAAATCTTCCGGCGACAAAATATATCTCTTTTCTCCATCAGTATATTCCACCAAGGCTATATAAGCGGTACGGTTGGGATCATATTCCAGGGCAATTACTTTGGCTGGCATATCGAACTTATCTCTTTTGAAATCCACCAAGCGCAAATACCTTTTTTCGCCTCCACCTTGATGTCTTACCGCTATTTTACCCGCGCTTCGCCCAGCCTTGTTTTTCTTGATTTTAATCAAAGACTTCTGCGGCCGTTTCTTACTAACCTCCGAATTCTTCACCACGCTGGCATGGCGTCGTCCCGGGGTAGTTGGTTTGTAAAGTTTAATTGGCATATCTTTATTTTCGGTAATTTATATTTATATTCCAGCAAAAGTATCAATCTTTTCTCCGGCCTTCAATGTCACCAAGGCCTTCTTCCATATCTTTCTTTGTCCTTGAGTTCTACCATAACGCACTGATTTGCCTCGTACTATCATTGTTCGCACTTTCAATACATTTACGCCATACAGCGCGCTTATCACTTCCGCGATGGTAATTTTGTTTACATTAGGCTTTACCTCAAAGGCATACTGATTAACCACCGCTAAATTGGCTGTCTTTTCCGTCACTAATGGCCGCACTAGAACCCTATGTGCCTTAGCTTTCATTTTGTGCTTCAAAGCTTCGGCCTTCACCGGGTCCGCTTCCACGCGAGTCGGCTTAGCCTGGACTACTGGCTTTGAATTTACCGCGACTTTCGCCTTAGCCTCCGGTTCTTGTTGACTTGTTTTTTTGCTAAACAATCCCATATATCTAAATTACTGCTTTTTTTAAATAAGTTTTCTCAATTACTTCCAACGCGTCCTTGATCGTCAACACATATTTCGCGTCCAGCAAATCAACCGCGTTCAAACTGTCAGCTTTAATAACTTTCACCTTTGGTATATTTCTCGCGGCCTGAATCAACATCTCATTTTTGCCATCCAACACCAATAATGTCTTTTGACCAACTCCCGGCAATTTGTTTAAAATGTTCACCATCAACTTAGTCTTCCCTTCGGCAATTTCCAATTTGTCCAACAGTACTATCTTTTCGTCTTGATATTTATCGGTCAAACACATAAATAATGCCTTAGTCTTGAGCTTTTTATTGACCGACTTACCATAATTACTGTTGCCGGTTGGCCCAAAAACTACGCCACCACCAGACCACAAAGGCGATCTAGTAGAGCCCTGACGCGCTCTTCCGGTGCCTTTCTGTTTCCACGGCTTACGTCCACCGCCAGCCACTTCTCCGCGCATCTTTGTTTTAGCTAAATTATGCCGCGCGTTAGCCATCTGCGCCACCACTATTTGCTGCACCACATCAGGCTTCACTTCCACTCCAAAAACCTTCCGTTCCAGGTCTTGCTCCCCCACTACGGTTCCGTCTTGGCTATAAATCTTTATTTTTAAACTTTCGCTCGTCATATCTTATTTTAAATTACTTCGCGCCACGGATTTCTACTAATGAATTTCTGGCTCCCGGCACCGGCCCAACAATATAAATCAAATTATTGGCCGCGTCCACTTCAAATATTTTCATTTTCCTAGTCGTCACCCTGTCCATACCCATGCGGCCGCCCATGCGCGTTCCTTTTAAAACTCTGGCCGCGTCGGTCGCTCCGATAGATCCCGGCATTCTCAACTGGTCTTTATTGCCATGTCCCTTATCCTGTCCGTGAAAACCATGTCGCTTAACCACGCCAGCGAAGCCCCTACCCTTTGATTTACCTGCGATTTCCACCAATTCTCCGGCCTCAAAAATACCCGCTTCCAGCTTCTTACCTACTTCATATTCCCCCGTATCTATATCTTCCACCCGAAATTCACGTAAAACGGCCACCTTGCCATTAGCTTTCAGGTGACCTTCCAAAGATTTGTTAATATGATTTTTAGTGCCGAAACCAACCTGTACCGCCGTATAGCCATCCTTAATAGCCGTCTTAACCTGTGTCACCACGCATGGTCCGGCTTGAATTATCGTCAACGGCAAAACTTCCCCGCTTTCGCGGAAACGCTGTGTCATATTAACTTTTCGGCCTAAAATAAATTTCATATTTCAACCTTACGACTCAATCACCGACAATTAGGATAACAAAGACCGACTCTAGAGAAGTCATCCCTAAAGCCGGCCATTTGTATATCCGGAACGGCAATATACTAAATGTTGTAAAAACTACTTATAGATGAACAGTCACTCCCTTTGAGCCCTTCGATGAGCTGTCGACACTTCCCATTTAAGGGGTTATCGTCAGACACATTTCGGAACTAGGTTGTTAATAAATTGACCCTAACCAGTCTAATTCATTTTAATTTGGATGTCAACCCCCGCCGGCAAATTCAAAGCCGTCATCTCTTCAATAGTCTTCGGGGTCGGCTCCAAGATATCAATCAGCCGCTTATGCACGCGCCGCTCAAACTGCTCGCGCGCGTCTTTGTGCACGAAAGTAGAACGCAAAACCGTATACACGGATTTCTCCGTTGGCAAGGGAATTGGTCCGATCACCTTCGCTCCGGTTTTTTCCGCCACATCAATAATCGTCTTAATGGAACGATCGATTATCTTGTGGTCATACGCCCGAATCTTCAATCTTATCCGCGGATGATATGTCTCTTCCTTGGTGGTTTTGTCCTTCTTGGCGCTGTCCTTGCTAGCCGGTTTTTTATCTTCCATTACCTTAAAAGTTAAAGTGCTATTGGTAAAATTCCTACTTAATAATCTTAGCTACCACGCCGGCGCCCACTGTACGGCCACCTTCGCGAATAGCGAAAGTCATCTTCTCTTCCAAGGCTACCGGAGACAACAGTTTAACCTTAATATTAACGGTATCTCCGGGCATCACCATCTCTGTTCCGGCTGGTAATTCCATTTCGCCCGTCACATCAGTCGTACGAATATAGAACTGTGGTTTGTAGCCCTTAAAGAATGGCGAGTGTCTCCCACCCTCGTCTTTGGTCAAAATGTAGCACTCGGCTTCAAAATCCGTATGCGGAGTCACTGACCCCGGTTTAGCCACCACCTGACCTCTCTGGATATCTTCTTTCTTGGTACCCCTTAAAAGCAGTCCCGCGTTATCTCCCGCGCGACCTTCGTCCAGGGATTTCTTAAACATTTCCACGCCAGTCACTACTGTCTTGGTCGTCGGACGAATGCCCACGATCTCAACCTCTTCATTAACCTTGATAATACCTCTTTCGATTCTACCGGTCACTACTGTGCCACGACCTTCGATTGAGAAGATATCCTCTACCGGCATCAAAAATGGCTTGTCCAAATCACGCACCGGCTCGGGAATATTTTCATCCAATGCTTTTACTAGTTCCAAAATACTTTTGGCGTTCGGATCATCCACGCTTGTTGCTTCCAAGGCCTTGGTAGCTGAACCACGAATAAATATTGCCTCATCGCCAGGATAATTGTATTTCTTCAATAAATCGCGCACCTCCGCCTCTACCAAATCAATCAATTCGGGATCATCCACCATATCCACCTTGTTCAAAAACACAATCAATGTCGGCACACCAACCTGATGTGCTAGCAAAATATGCTCTCTGGTTTGTGGCATCGGTCCATCGGCCGCCGAAACCACTAGAATACCGCCATCCATCTGTGCCGCGCCGGTAATCATATTCTTCACATAATCGGCATGACCTGGACAGTCAATGTGCGCGTAGTGACGTGCGTCTGATTCATACTCCACGTGCGCCGTGGCGATAGTAATGCCTCTTTCTCTTTCCTCTGGGGCATTGTCAATTTGGTCAACGCTCTTTTTCTGCGCGATTTTTCCCGCTAAACCCAAAACATGCAAAATAGCGGCGGTCAAAGTTGTCTTCCCATGATCAACGTGCCCAATGGTACCAACGTTGACATGCGGTTTAACTCTCTCAAATTTCTCGGCCATTTTTATTAAATTCCTTTCTTTTGGCGTGTACTTACTAATAAATTATGCACTCGCCAAATTAATTGCTTTTATTAAATATATAACAGAACTTTGTTTTTAAAGCGGCTCCACATAGTAACGATCGCGCTCATTCTCTTCCCTCCCCTCCCCTGGAACCTCTTCGGGCCCCACTTCCGGCCAATTTTCCGTCCGTTCATACTGTGGACTATTCTCCGCTACTATCTCTTCCGCTGTCTCATTTTCAACCTCATCTTCCTGGCTGGCGCGCCAAATGGCCACTTCCCTGTTAATCTTATCCAATAATTCTCCCTCTGTCAAGCCTTCAACCCCACTATGCGCCATTAACAGCTCTTCGTAGTCTTCGATCTTCATTAGCACAAAGGCCGGCTGACCCTTTTCCATAATCACGCATCGGTCGCCGCTTTTGGCCATGAAATTTAGCAGACGTTCAAATGAATTTTGCTCCATAGTGGTTATTTTATCTATTAATGCCTATCGGATGATTATTTTGTACCGTTTCTTTCCTCTATAATCCGATTCATAACATTAGTCGGAGTTTCTGCGTACTTAGAGAATTCCATAGAATAACTGGCGCGACCTTGCGACAAAGATCTCAAAGTCGTCGCGTAACCAAACATTTCCGCCAACGGTACATCGCCAGTGATCACTTTCATCATACCACGTTCTCGCATTTCTTGAATATGCGCTCGTCGTGAGTTCAAATCGCCCACCACGTCCCCCATAAACTCTTCCGGTGTCACCACTTCTATCTTCATAGTCGGCTCCAAAATTACCGGATTCCCGTTCTTTACGCCCCCCTGAATAGCTCTGTTGGCCGCGATTTTAAACGCGATTTCCGAGGAATCCACTTCATGATATGACCCGTCATAAACCGTGGCCCTGAAATCCACCAAAGGATAACCCGCCATTACTCCGTTAGCCATTGATTCCTTAATACCCTTCTCAATCGCCGGTATATACTCCTTAGGAATTGTTCCGCCCTTGACAGCATCCACAAATTCAAACCCCTTACCGGATTCCAACGGCTCCAAGCGTAAACGACAATGACCATATTGCCCGCGACCACCGGATTGATGCACATATTTGCCTTCAGATTCCACCATTTTGCGAATTGTTTCCTTGTATGCCACCTGCGGCCTACCGACCGTCGCCTCCACTCCAAATTCACGTTTCATTCTGTCCACCATAATATCTAAATGCAATTCGCCCATACCGGCAATAATCGTCTGTCCACTATCTTCGTCGGTATGCACTCTGAAAGTTGGGTCTTCACTCACCAATTTAGTGATTGCGGAACCCATCTTCTCTTGGTCAGTCTTAGTTTTCGGCTCAATGGCCATGAAAATAACCGGTTCCGGGAAATTAATCGATTCCAGTACCACCGGCCTGGCCGGATCACATAGAGTATGCCCGGTAGTCACATCTTTCATACCAACCGCGGCGGCAATTTCTCCCGCGTATACCTCCTTTACATCTTCTCTTTTATTGGCATGCATCCGCAAAATCCGCCCAATACGCTCTTTTTTGCCGGTTGTCGTATCCAAGACGTACGAACCAGCTTCTATCCTACCCGAATAAACGCGGAAATAGCATAAACTGCCCACAAATGGATCGGTCGCGATTTTGAAAGCCAGAGCCACCGCCGGAGCATCGTCCGCAGCTTCACATTTAATCTTTTCGTCTTCATTATCGGGACTGTGTCCTTCAAGTGGCGGGACATCCAAAGGCGATGGTAAATAATCCACCACCGCGTCCAACATAAATTGCACGCCTTTATTTTTCAAGGCCGAGCCCACCATAATCGGCACCAATTTATTGGCAATCACTGCCTTTCTTAAAACTTTACGCAAATCTTCCAGGCTCGGTTCTTCGCCGCCTAAGTATTGCTCCATCATTTTTTCATCCTGATCTACAATCGCCTCGATCAAACGATGACGATACTCTTCCACCTTTTCTTTCATATCTCCTGGAATTTCTGTTTCTTCTATTTCTTTCCCTAAATCATCTTTATAGATATATGCCTTACGCGTAAACAAATCCACCAAACCGGTAAAAGTTTCCGCCGCGCCTATCGGTAGCTGAATCGGAAACGCGCGATCGGTCAATCGATCGGCAATGGTCTTGATGTCATAATAAAAATCCGCGCCCATACGATCCATCTTATTGATAAAGCAAATGCGCGGTACATGATATTTCTCGGCTTGATGCCACACGGTTTCTGATTGCGACTCTACTCCGGCCACCCCGTCAAAAACCACCACCCCGCCGTCCAAAACTCGCAAAGAACGCTCCACTTCCGCTGTAAAATCCACGTGTCCTGGGGTATCAATCAAATTGATGCGATGCATATCCTTGTCCTGTCTCGGAGACCAAAAACAAGTCGTCGCCGCTGAAGTAATGGTGATGCCTCTCTCTTGCTCTTGCTCCATCCAGTCCATTTCGGCCGCGCCCTCATGCACTTCTCCAATTTTGTGTTTTTTGCCGGTATAAAATAAAACCCGTTCGGTCACGGTAGTTTTACCCGCGTCAATATGGGCGATAATGCCTATATTTCTAGTCTTTTCCAAAGGATATTCTCTCATAATTTTAGCTGCGCGAGAGACAAATAAATCGCCCTCGCTCTTAATTATTGATTATTATTTAAAAACTTCAGTCCTTTTATCTGGCAAAATGCGCGAATGCTCTATTAGCCTGCGCCATCTTATACACATCCTGCTTTTTCTTGATAGCGTTACCTTGATTATCGGCTGCCTCCAGCAGTTCGCCTGACAACTTTTGCGCCATCGGAGCACCCGTTCTAGCATTACACGCGGCCGTCAACCACCGAAACGCCAAGGCGTTCTTGCGCGCCTCGGTCACATAAATCGGCACCTGGTAATTAGCTCCGCCCACGCGCCGTGACCGCACTTCCACCTCCGGCGCGATATTCTTTATTGCCAATTCAAAAACCTCCAACGGAGCACCCTTACTTTTTTCTTTTACTATATCCAATGCCTGATACAAAACCCGCTGCGCCGTGGACTTCTTACCATCCGACATCAAATGATTTATAAACTTGGCCAACAAAACACTACCGAATTTCGGATCGGGAGCAATCTTTCTCTTTGGAGCTGGATTTTTACCTCTCATATTAAATAGTTTTTAAAATTATTTTTTCTTTTTCTTTTTAGCACTCGCGACTTCTCCTCTACCTTCCTTTTTGTCCTTCGGCTTCTTGGCGCCATATAAACTGCGGCCTTGCTGTCTTTTATCCACGCCTGTCGCGTCATAGACGCCACGCACAATATGATAACGCACGCCTGGCAAGTCGCGCACCCGTCCACCGCGAATCAAAACCACCGAGTGTTCTTGCAATTTATGCCCCATACCCGGGATATACGCCGTCACTTCTTCACCGGACGACAAACGCACCCTGGCTATTTTACGCAGGGCGGAGTTTGGTTTTTTCGGAGTCATGGTCGTCACTTTCAAGCACACGCCACGCTTAAACGGATTGGATTCAGGCATTTCGTAAGTCTTTCGTTTCAGCGAATTTAAGTTTTTAAACAAAGCTGGCGCCTTGGGTTTCTTTGACCCGGATTTTCTTGGCTTACGTAACAATTGTTGAATTGTCGGCATAAAATAAAAATAAGGTGAACAAAAACTCATACAGCCAATTAGCGGCTGACTATTTCTTAGAGATTATACGGGATTGGCTGGCGGGTGTCAAGAGCCCTACCCCAAAATCGCGCCCACCACCCATCTTAAGTAGCTTTCGCGGTAGGCATTACTTCTGGGGTCTCTTTTCTACCTACAAATCTCTTTTCCTCCGGCAAAAGCTCGGCCACGCGCCCTGCTAACAAATCCGCTTGCTCTCTTAACTGTCGAACGACTACGCCAAATTTTGATTTTTCATCAGCAGTAAGCACTTCGCCTTTTTTCCTTTTTGCCATAACTTCCTCAATAATACCGACATCCATATCCGGTAATCCAAAAGGCCGCCCTATACGATAAACGGCCTCCGCGCGCTTAATCAAGCCCTTAGCCTGTTCCTTGATGCCCTCCAAGCTTACGGAACCGCTTGATTTGACATCCAACGCTGTCGGAATAATCGCCGACCCAGATAATGCCGCCGCGTAAATAGCACCGACACCCGGCCGCCTCATTTTCCCATTCAACGACATCGGACTAATTGCTATCCACGGAGTTTTCCCTCCCTCAATTTTTTTTAGTAACCCAACAAAATTATCTGGATTAAAAGAACCGTGTTTGCTAACCTTATTTTCTTTGTAATCCAACGGAGTAAACCCCTCTCCCAACATCGAACTAATCGCCAACTTATGCGCGAAATATTTCATTTTTTCCAATAAAACCGATTCGCCCGTAATCTGCATATCGAAATAACTACCCAAAACTTTTAGCATTGCCGGCACATCCAAATTATTCAAATGCGCGGCTGTAATAATAAATTTACCATCCGGATTGTTTTCTTTGGCATCCTTGATATTTTCAATTCCATCAACAGAAAACTTTTTACAAAACATCTCAATCACTCCAGCGCCCAAGGCCCTCAAATGCCAAGGGGTTTCCCTGGCCTCCAAATTCCGCGAATTCTCTTTTTTTGCTTCTTTTTTCTCTTCTAGCTGATGATGATTTTCAAAATTTGGAGTCATAATTATACATAGTTTTATTAGCTTATTTACAATTATACCCGGAATCGCCTCAAAAATCAAAACAAAAACCAAGCCAATCCCTTTTATGCGGTTTGGCTTGGAATATTAAGAATCTACCGTCCTACTCGCTCCGGCGCTAGGATACCATATTTGCCAAAAACCAACCAACCGCCGCCAGCGCCACCGCCGAGACAAGCACGAACACTATTGCTCGTGTCCATGGATGGTCCAGGCCGGCATTTTTTGGGAAACGCGCCTTTATCCTCCGTAGAGAATACTCTTCTCTTTTTTTTCTGCCCACGATTCTTTTCACAAAAACCTCCTTTTTTGTTTTCTGAATTTATCAATGGCACTTAAATCTTAACATAATATACCAAATATGTCAAATCAGTTTAAAGCTCGCCTACCCCAAAATCGCGCCCACCCATTGGCTGAAATTCGGCAATAGCCAATTACCAACTATATTTATTCCCCCATTGATTACCCCGCTTATAATCCCCGGCCCACCAAAACTATCCAACAATATCAAGCCCAAGATGATAAACGGCCCCCATTTAGACAACATATCCTGAAAATCCGCCGTTGATGCCGGCAAGGCCGCGAATAGCACCTTTGAGCCATCGAGCGGTGGTATCGGGATTAAATTAAACAGCATCAAGGCCAGATTCAGGAACAAGAATAAAATCAAAAATACCATCCCGAATCCGGTCATCAACACCACCCCGCTATTCGCCAAAAGTTTTATTACTACCGCCGCCAAAAATGCCATCACCAAATTTGACAACGGCCCCGCCAAAGCTATCAAAGCCGGGCTCAAACGCTTGCTACCCAAATTACGCGGGTCAAACGGCACCGGCTTACCCCAACCGAATCCCAGTGTTAAAAGCATCAACGCCCCCAAAGGGTCAATATGCGCCAAAGGATTCAAAGTTATGCGCCCCTGCGCCGCCGCCGTATTGTCGCCCTGCAGCTTAGCCATCAAGGCGTGCGCGAACTCATGCACCGACAAAGCCAAAATAATCGCCAGCACCCACGCGAAGAAGAACAACGGCCGGGAAAATAGATAAGTGATAATCATCTCTTGCCAAGTTAAAAATAATATGTTAGATTAGAAGTCGTCAAATTTTGCTATTGTTTTATACTCTTATGTCCAAGCAATGTGCCCTCTGTCAAAGAATCCCGCTCAATAACGTCAGCCGCAGTCATTCCATGCACGCCACCAAGCGCAAGCAGTCTTTGAATTTGCAGTCAAAAAACATTGACGGCGTTAAAATTAAAATCTGCGCTCACTGTCTAAGAACTTTGCGTAAAAAGGGCATCGCCGTTTAATTTTCTCGCCTTCTCATCGCAAGTTACTCCGAATCCGCCGCCCTCGGCGGCTTTTGGTTTTTAACCTTCATTTCGACCCTTTCCACCACTTCATCTTGCGGACTAAAAACCGCGCCCTCCGTGTTAACCAAATCTTTTGGCACCTTTACCACCCTAAACATCTTTTTACCAACCCGCATATCATCCCCTACCTTCGCTCCCAAAACATCTCTCCACACACCTGACAAACCCACCTTGCCGCTTTTTATTCTATCGTCTTGTACTGTTTTGACTTTATATATACCATTCAGCCTGTTTCTATCTTCTGCGCTGGTATTTTCTACTATATATTTTTTCAAACTTTCAGCGCCTTTGAATTCCGCCGAAAAATCCGCCAAAACTTCCGCCAACATCCTGCCCACCAAATCCGTTTGCCCGGATCTTACCTTGCCGTCTATTTCTATTTGTGCTGTCTGTAATAGCTCACCCAACCCGGCTTTTCCGCCTTCGCCATACCGGAAAGAATAAAGATTATGGTCTCCGCAATATTTTTCCCCCTCAATCGCCACTTTGACCGTCGCCAACCTACGCTCGCCATTTTTACCCACGACTGACAAATCATATTTCCTGATCTTTTTTTCCAATTTGTCTTTTAACCACTGGCTTATCGCTGGGTCGCAAAAAACTTTACCGGCCGTAATCTTCCCCCCTATTACGAAATCCTCATCCTTGTTTGATTTGCCATGCACCTCTATCTGCAAAAATGGCACCACCAATTTATTTCCCTCTTTAAATCTTTCCGTAAACTTATCAAAAACATACCATTGCGCCGCTCGTGCTCCGGTATTAAATTCCAAAGCTTTAGAACTAACATCCGTTGCGCGATTCATATCTACCAACAATCTCGGCTGTCGGGAAATGCTATGAGAAATGTCCGCCACTTCCGCCCCGGCTCGCACGATTTCCCCCGTTTTATCATCCACCTTATTTTTAAAATTCAAAATATCCACCGCCAATTTATCAATCAACTTGCCCCCGTCAGTATATTTTTTCTTAAGCGCTTTCACCGCATGCGGCAAAATCGGCTCGCACCAATGGAATTCCTTTTCATCCAAATCAAACTCCGGCTCCTTGTGCTCCTGAATCCAGTCTTCCAATTCTCCTTCAATCTCACCTATTTTCGCGTATAAATCTTCAAAGCTTTCGTCTTGGAGTAAATCTGCTCGTTTGTTTTTGATATAGCGCAATATCATCCCTCGACTGGGCACCGCCGCGTGCACCGCCTCCAAACTCCCACGAATTTCCGGCGCCCCGATATGCCATACATCTATATACTTATTCAAAATTCGTTCGCGCGTTCGCTCCGCTGTCTCTCTATCCACGGGCTCCTGCGCCAATTTTTCTTCCGCCCGCCGGCGTCGTTCGCCTCCGTCATCCTTCAACCCTTCCCGCGCCATCTCCTCCCTCGCCCCCGCGACCGCTCGCCGCACTTGCCCAAATCGCTCCGCGCTCAATTTTAAATTTTTATTCTGTGAAAACTCCATACTATCCATTTTGCCTTAATAAATACCCTGGCATTATAGCAAAAAGCCGCCACCACCGCAATTTTAACCAACCAAAAAGGACGGTCTCATTTTGACCGCCCCCATTATCGACACCTCCGACTAAGCACCTCGAATGTCTTATGAAATTTTTTCTCGATTTGAGCCCTTGTTTGCGCCACCCATTCATCCCGCAACTGCCGACAATACTCGATATCATAGCAACTGCAATGAAACTTGCCCCAGCCGGGATGGTCCGGATGCTCATAATAGTAATCATAAGCATCTTCATCGTCACCAGTTCTAGCAGCCATCAAAAGGATAGTTTCCCCGTCTTTTTCCTCTATTGTCTTAACCCTCGGCATCTCACCCTCCTTTTTTCAAATTTAAACAACCATTTTCAACCCTTTTATCTTATCATAATATACATAATAAGTCAACCCGTCGCCGCGCACCAATCAGTATCCCCCTTGCCCATCGGGCCCAAAATCGGCATAATTAATGTATTCCCAAGACAATCTGCCCGCTAATTTTAACCAACAAAAAAGCCTCATGTCGAAAAAGAAACTATCCAACCGTATACTTTTCAGCCTTACCGGCCAAACCGACCACGACTGGCAAGAAAAAATATCCGAAATCAATTCTCTCGGGCTGGACACCATCGCTCTTTTTCTTGAAATATTCGACAAGTCCCAACGCAAAAAGATATACGCCGCGCTTGAAGCCAGCTGCGTCAAAAAAATCCCCTTAATCCACATTAAAAACGACATGACCAAAGCCGAGCTAAAATACCTCTGTGAAAAATACCATAATCCCTGCCTTACCATTCATGAAAACTCATTTTCCAAATTACCGAAATGGAACGGCTACCATCACCTGCTCTGCCTGGAAATGAATTACAACGACAGCATACCCGAAAACGTGGATATTAATAAAATCGGTGGCTTCTGCGTTGACCTTTCACATTTCAAAGCCGCCGAAGAAAAATGGTCCAAAGAATTTGAATTCGTAGTCAACCAAAAAAACACCCCCCGCCTTTTCAAATGCAATCACCTCAACGGCTATTCCTACGAAAAAAATGAAGATGTGCACACCATCTCCTCCCTCGATGAATTTGACTACCTAAAGACTCTACCTGATTTCGTCTTTAGTGATATCATCGCCTTGGAAGTTTTCAATTCCATCCGCGACCAAATCAAATACAAAAAATACATCATCGACCTGCTGAAAAACGCCAAATAAAAAAGTCGTTTTTGTTAAAGAGGTAACGACAAAACCCCTATAGGCCCGGCATTTTTATTTTACCAGCTAGAATATCTCCGGCCGTCCTTCCAAAAAGACCGCCATCAACATCATCGCCTACCGCTAAATTTTGCAGGTCTGTAGGAAGCCGGGGCTTACCCATTTTCATCCCTCCTGTTTTTATTTTTTGACTTTTTTCCACTAGACTTTTGCCCCATCGTATTCGCTCGCATCTCTTGTATCTTTAAGACATTAGACACCAACTGACCAAATTTACCTCCGCCCTCCCCATCTGTTGGCAAATCCATAATAGCTCTTAGCTGACTCCTAAATTCAGGACTTACATCCCCCCAAATTTCCGTTTTCAGCGGCTCATATGGCGCCGGAGGACACGGTTCCATTTTCCCGCGTTTCCTACGTCCGGTACTTTTGCTGTCTTTACCCGTTTTACCCGTCATTTGACTCCCTTCAAATTATATTTTCAAAAAACCATTCAATTTATCTTATATCACCTAATCAATAAAAGTCAAAACAGGCCTATTGCCTCCCCCGCAACGCCGCCTGTGCCGCCGCCAGCCGTGCAATCGGCACACGGAAAGGCGAACAACTGACGTAATCCAAGCCGACTTGCTGACAAAATTCGATAGAATCCGGGTCGCCACCATGCTCCCCGCATATTCCCAGTTTAATATCCGGCCTCGTCGCCCGCCCCCGTTCACATGCCATTTTAATCAGCTCTCCGACACCCGCACGATCGATACTCTGAAATGGATCTTTCTCCAAAATTCCTTTAGCCAAATAATCCTTGATAAATTTCCCCGCGTCATCACGCGAAAATCCGAAAGTCATCTGCGTCAAATCATTCGTCCCAAAAGAGAAAAATTCCGCCGTCTTGGCAATCTCATCCGCCACCACTGCCGCGCGTGGCACTTCAATCATCGTCCCGAATTTATAATGCAAATCCGCGCCCGCGCCACCTTCCGCGTCCGCCGCGCCAATCATCTCATCCGCCGTCGCACGCACGATTTTTTCCAAATAAGTTAATTCTTCCGGCTTGCCCACCAAAGGAATCATAATTTCCGGCTGCGGATTTAAACCCTCTTTTTTCGCCCGCAAAGCCGCGCCAATCACCGCCTTGGTCTGCATGACCGCAATTTCCGGATAGGTAATGGCTAGACGACAACCGCGATGTCCCAGCATGGGATTAAATTCGTGCAAACTGGCAATAGTCGCACGCAATTTTTCTACCGCCACGCCCATCTCGCCCGCCAATTCCACGATATCATCTTCTGCTTGCGGCAAAAATTCATGCAAAGGAGGATCCAAAAAGCGAATCGTCACCCCCATACCATCCATTTCTTTGAACAACTGATAAAAATCCCCTTCTTGCATCGGACGAATTTTTTCCAAAGCCACTTCGCGCCCGGCTTCATCTTCCGATAAAATCATTTCACGCACCGCTTTGATACGCTCGGTTTCAAAAAACATATGTTCCGTGCGACAAAGTCCGATACCCTCCGCGCCAAATTTTTTCGCGGTCTGCGCGTCTTTCGGAGTATCAGCATTAGCACGCACGCCCAATTTTCTAAACTCATCCGCCCAAGCCATCAGGGTCTCAAAATCGCCGCTTAATTCCGGCTCCACGGTTTTTATTTCTCCCGCGAAGACCTCACCGGTATTACCATCCAAAGTCAGATAATCCCCTTCTTTCAAAATCTGCCCACCATCGACAATAGTCAAGGTCTCCGCCTCTTCATTGACACCGATACCGCTACAACCCGCCACACAACACTTACCCATACCGCGCGCCACCACCGCCGCGTGCGAGGTCATACCGCCAGTAGCAGTCAAAATACCCTTCGCCGCGTGCATGCCCTCTATATCCTCTGGTGAGGTCTCCTGGCGCACCAGAATCACCGCCTCGCCCTCCTGCACCCATGCCTGTGCCTTAGAAGCCGTAAAGACGATTTTTCCCACCGCCGCACCCGGACTAGCCGCTAAACCTTTAGCGATCAAAGTCGCTGCTTTTTTCGCCTCCACATCCAGCTGTCTATGTAAAAGTTGGTCTAATTGTTTCGGGTCCACCCGCAAAACCGCTTCTTCTTTGGTGATCAAGCCCTCGCCACACATTTCCACCGCCACTCGCACCGCCGCTTGCGCCGTGCGCTTACCGGAACGAGTTTGTAAAAAATACAGCTTGCCCTCTTGAATGGTAAATTCCGTATCCTGCATATCCTTATAATTCTTTTCCAACCGCGCCATAATTTCCGCGAATTGCTGGTAAATCTCCGGTTGCGCCACTTCCAGCTCGCTAATCATTTTCGGCGTGCGAATACCAGCCACCACATCCTCGCCTTGCGCGTTCATCAGATACTCGCCATAAATTTTGTTCTCACCCGTCGCCGGATTGCGCGTAAAAGCCACACCGGTGCCGGAATTTTCACCCATATTGCCAAAAACCATAGCTTGCACATTGACCGCCGTACCGATCAAACCGGTAATTTCATTAATTCTACGATAAGAAATCGCCCGCTCGTTATTCCAAGAGCTAAAAACCGCGTCAATCGCGCCCCAAAGTTGCTCCTGCGGGTCCTGCGGAAAGTCCCGCCCGATTTCCTCTTTGGTAGCTGCCTTGTATTTTTCAATCACCCCCGCCAAATCGTTTTCATCCAGCTCGGTATCAAATTTCACACCCTTGGCTTCTTTGGTGCCATGCAAAATCTTTTCAAAAGACGAGTGTTTGACTCCCAGCACCACATCGCCATACATTTGCAAAAACCGCCGATACGAATCCATGGCAAAACGCCGATTGCCCGTCTTGCTCGCCAGACCTTCCACCGACTTGTCATTGAGACCCAGATTCAAAACCGTGTCCATCATCCCGGGCATGGAAACCGCCGCCCCCGAACGCACCGACACCAAAAGCGGGTCCTCGGCAGCGCCCAGCTTTTTACCCATTTCCGTTTCCAGCCGCGTCAAATATTCGTCCACCTCGGCTTTAATATAGTCCGGATATTGCTTGTCGCTCTTGTAATACAAATCGCAAACCTCCGTCCCCACCGTAAAACCCGGCGGCACCGGAATCCCCATTTTTAACATTTCCGACAGATTGGCGCCCTTGCCGCCCAAAATGGCTTTCATACTGCCGTCACCCTCACCGAAATAGTACACGAATTTTTTGTCTGACATAACTTTATGTTTAAAATTAAAAACTGCCCCTATTTTACACTATTTGTGGGCGGGGTTCAAGGGTGGGTAAAAAATAAAAATAAAAAAGTAACAAGGGACAAGAAGTTAAAAGTACTCAAGCTACAAGCTACCTCATGAGAAACTGCGGGAGGGGCGAGCGCCCAAATGGTCAAACTGAACGTCAAGGCCATCGGCAGACACATGGAGCCTGCCAGAATCCCAAATAGCGTTGACGAGACGAACGCCCGATTTAGTGGCTAACCAAACCCATTTATTTTCATCTAAATGTCCGCCAGTTTCATCAAAATATTTCTTTTGAAAAATAAGGTACTCGCCCAGGTCTAATATTCCCTTATATCCCAACTCCGGGTCATCTATTATCTCTTGTCCTGTTTTACCTAATGTAGCTTGAGTCGCGGGATGGTTATCAAGCTCTTTGACCTTGTGGACGAGAACTATCCGTGGCTGGTTGGTATGCTGGCTTTTAGCTCCGGCCCAGCCACCGCCATCCTTGAAGTTATCGCTCAACGAGTGATCCCTGTCGGTAGTTTTCATCTTTTCCGCCAAGTCGGCTAGGTCGGTGATGGGTGGGATGAGCAGGACTTCGTCAAAACCATATTTTTCAATTTCTGCCTGGATAGCGTCATAATTATCATTCCAAATGTTTAGAATAATATCTTCAAAATTTTTAGGAGTGCTTACTCCTGTATCTTTATACAGTTTTTTGAAATCGGTTATTTTTTGTTCTATGTCTATATTAATCTTTTCGTTTTTTTCCACTTTAGCCACCTTGTTTGTCTGTGGATCGGTTTCTTCAATAGTATACTTGTAGGCAGTAGAAATCTCACTCTGAAATTGTGGCAAGCCCTCTCCTCTATCTAGCATATCCCGCATTTTTACTCCACGGTCGCCAATAACATTCATTTCTTCCAGAGCTGCTTTTCTTCTATTTTCTCCGCTACCTTCAGTCTCGCCATCCTGGTCTTCAAATAAACCTTCTTTCTTCGCTTGCCTATAATCCGCTATTTTTTGGTCTAGGTCTGCCGACAAAAGTTTAATTCTCTCTTCCATTCTTGTCCGCAACTCATCTTGCGATTTTTCTTGTCGGGCAGGGTTTCCATCCTTTTCTTGTTTTGGAACGACTTTTTTCGACAGTTTTAGCTCCGAAAATTCATTTTTCATATTTTTATAATTTAAATTACAAGTCCTTCAAATGTTCCTTGAGCAGGTCGCCCAAAACCAGCGGCAATCTAGTCACTTCTTCCACCACTAGGGCATCCGGCGCGTAAGTAGTTAAGACCTCTGCGCCCGTGGCGGTGACGCCTATTCCTATAGCCGCCACGCCGTCATCGCGCAAAGTTTTTAAAGCCACTTGTACTCGCTCCACGCCGTGACTTCCCCCATCGGTAAAGATAATGACAATTTTCTTCAGTTCGCCATCTTTGATCTTTCGCTTAATCTCATCATCCATCTTGACACTGATTGCCTCCAGACAATTAAAATCGGTAGTGCGGCCGCCGGACAAATCGTACAATTTTTTCAATACTATTATCTGTTCAACCTCGCCCAGCTCGGCGGACATTTTCTTTATTGGCGCGCCATCTTCCGCGCTATTGGCAAAACTGTAAATTTCCGATTTTATTTCCAATGATTTTTCTAAATTTATTTTTTCTTCTTCACACATTTCGGCAAATTCCTTTAATGCCCGCATCATTAAAATCGCCGATTTGCGCTGTTCGGGCGCTTTTTGCCCCTCTTGCATGGAACCGGAACGGTCGCAAACCAAAGTAATCTCCACCTCACCGAAACGGTCGCCTTTTTTCTCTTTGATTTCCGTGGTCTCCCAAACTCTGGGCTGTAAATTCCCGGCTCGCGGTTCTACCACTGCTCCCACCACATCAACCAATTCTTCGCCTTCATCTACCGGATATTTTGGCGCGGGCACCGGTTTAATCCTTTTGGCGATTATTCTGGCAAAGAGGTCTTTCAATTCCTCCAAAACCGCCACATTGGTTTCTGGATTGATTATTTTTTCCAGCGCTTTAACCGCGTTTCTGTAGTTTTGCAAATCCTCTTTTTTTACCCCGATTTTCCTGGCATACTCTTCATCCGCCCTGTCCAGCATTCTTTCGGGACTATTTTCTTTTTGTTTGACTTGCCATTCTTTTAAGGCCTTTTCTGCCTCTTCTATGGGCATAGCTTCGGGAAATTTCTTTTCTACCGCCTCATAATCATCAGAAAATATTTTATCGGGATCGGTCTCTTCTTGCTCTTGACCGCCGGCTCCCTTTTCGCCTTTCTCTTCGTTCTTTTCATCGGCATTTTTTTCTTGCTCACCCTCCTCGTCCTTATTATTTTCATTCTTTTCCCCGTTCTTTTCAGAATTATCTTTTTTCTCGTCCCCACTTTTGCCCTTATCTTTGTTTTTATCTTTTTTATCCTCATGCTGTTCGCTATCCGCTTGCCCACCCTCTCCTTGCTCTCCTTCGCCCTGCTCGCCTTTTTCACCTTTTTCACCTTTTTCACCCTTCTTTTTTTGCTTCTTTTTATCCTCAATGTCCTGCTCTAAAAGTTTTTTCATTTTCGGCTCAATAAACTTTTCCTGTAACTGCAACCGCTTAGACATCGGGGTCTCTGGATGAGTCAAAATGTCCATCAGGTCTATATTTTTTGTTTTTTTAATTTTCGCCGCTTCTGCGACTAATTCATCCAACGCCTGCCTAACCTCCGGTGCCACTTGGCATTTCTCATCCGGCACGCGCGCCTCTCTCAAAAGCGCCTCCGCAAATTGAATGTGCTTGGGTTGCTCGGTAAAGTCCGTTGTTGGAAATAAATCTTCTTGATACATTTTAATCTCCAGCTCTCTTTCGGCTTCATTAGTTCTCGCTACCACCGACCGATTTTCTCTAATATCCGCGACACAATTATCCAATAATTTTTCCCACCTTGAGCTTTTCAGTTTTTTTAAATACCTTTCAAATTTCTTTTCACCGCCATATTCGTCTAGCATATTCATTTTTTCCAAAAAGTGCTCTATCTCATGACAAATTGCAAAGCGCGTCTTAACATCCGAAAGTCCCTGTTTTTTATAAAACATGGAATTGACATAGATAGTCGGAGGCGTTTTTTCCAAATCAAAAGCAAAAGTTGGAATACTCGGCGGAGCCGGTTCTATATTTACCCGACCTCCGGCGTAGCTATCAAAATAATCGCGGTTATTTTCAAAAAATGCCACTGCCTCGGCATGTTTGTTTTCGGCGCGCTGATTTTCCGCCGTTTCCCCACCGCCACTCTTGACTTTTTTTGTTTCTACTAATTTTGGTTGCTCTATTGGGTTTTCCATATATCTATACTAGCAAATTTCGCGGGGCGTTGCCATAGCCAAAACTTTTTTCGTCAAATTATACGAATTGCAGTGTTTTAAAATACTAAGATAGGAATTTATATTTTTTTCGCTTAATTTTGAGTATATTTTTTGCTTGGTTTTGTCCCGCAACAAAACTGCCCCCTTCAGCACATTAAAACCCAAAAAATCAACGCCCCAACTAATTTTTCTAATGCTAGTCTTGGCTAATGGTATTTCTAAAAGCAGTTTATTCTGGACAAAAATAATAATCTTTTCTCTGATTTCTTTCAGTTTTTTGTTATTGTCCGTAATTATTACAAAATCGTCGTTATATCTTATATAAAACCGGCATTTCAATTCATTCTTAACATATTGGTCTAATACATTTAAATAAATATTCGCAAAAATTTGACTGGTAATATTACCCAACGGAATGCCTTTGCCCATTCCCACATTTGATAGGAAGCTGTATATCACTTCCATAATAATTTTTAATACTTCACCATCAATATTTTTTGTTTTTATTAAATTAAGCAAAATTACTTGATCTATATTATCAAAATATTTTTTAACATCACATTTTAAAATAAAACATTGCCGCCGATTTTTCCCGCTAATCAATTTAACAAAATACTTCAACGCGTTTATCGCACTATATTGCCCTTTACCTATTCTTGAAGCATATGAATCGGCTATAAACTCCAGCTCAAATATCTCCGACAAATGATCATAAATAATTTGGTGGATTATTCTATCTCGGACTTGTGCCTTGTAAATATCCCGCTCTTTATTATCAAAAATCTGAAAATAACCATAAGCTGAATGCCTATAAATATGGCTTCGCAAATCGCCAGACAAACTAAACAGATTATCCTCTAAATGCGCTTCAAAATTTATCACATCTTTTTTGTTGGACTTTCCCCGCCTAAATCTTTGCCACGCAATTAAAATATTCTCAACACTAAATAATTCATCATAATTTTTATGGATAATAATCATACTAATTTTTCCAATTTAGAAATGCCCATAACGGTTAAATTGTTCCGTCTTTATGAAACCACTCACAAAATTATATTCAAATTTCCTAAACATGAAAGATATTCACTTGGAGAAAAAACAGAAAACGCGATTTTAGACAGCGTAGAGCTTTTTATTCTCGCGGCTTGCGCCTCAAAATACGAAAAGGAAAAAATATTACTCAAGGCTAATTGCAAAATAGAATTGCTAAAAATATTATTTAGGATAACTCTAAATTGTAAAATAATTGACACCAAAAGCTATCTTGAACAAGAAGCCGCCCTGCAAGAAATCGGCAAAATGACACAGGGCTGGATAAAATACACCAGGAACATGAACTAGAGCCACAGAACGGCTGGAGGGGCGAGCGCCCAAATTGTCATTCTGATAGTCAAGGTCATTGGCATTCACATTGAGCTTGTCAGAATTCCAATTAGCGTTGACGAGACGAACGCCCGCCCCTCTTTTGGTCTTGTATTATCCGCTCCAAGCGAGGAAACCATACTCCATTTATCAGGTGTCATTTCCCAATACAAAACTGCAGTTCCTTGTTTATAACACACCACCAAACAAACTACCCAGCGCGCAAAAAGAATATGCGCCAGCCGCCGGTCTTTATTTGTTTGAGTGCTTCGGCAAACCAATCAATCGTTTATTTGTGGTTATACTAGCCGAAACGGGGGCAAAA
This sequence comes from uncultured Gammaproteobacteria bacterium, assembly GCA_964547305.1. Classification (GTDB taxonomy): domain Bacteria; phylum Patescibacteriota; class Patescibacteriia; order UBA2591; family JBAYNP01; genus CAZJMI01. The sequence continues at coordinate 13,366 of CAZJMI010000001.1, read as the reverse complement.
AATAAAAAAGTAAAAAAGAACAAGAAGTTAAAAGTACTCAAGCTACAAGCTACCCTACAATGAGAAACTGCGGGAGGGGCGAGCGCCCAAATCGGCACTCTGAGCGTCAAGGCCACAGGCATCCACACGGAGCCGGTCAGAAGCCCAAGAAGCGCAGACGAGACAAACGCCCGATTTGGTGGCCAACCAAGTCCAGCTATTTTTAGAATCTAGATGTTCGCCTGTATCTTCAAAGTATTTTTTCTGGAAGATAAGATATTCTTCCAAAGACAGGGTTGCGGCTAAATTAACATCACTGCCTAAAATATTCTTGGTCTTGGCCAACTCGGGATGGTCAGATATGTTTCGCGCGCCATTTTTATGTACCAATACTATCCGTGGTAGATTGGCATGCTGGCTTTTGGCTCCCGCCCAGCCCTCGCCATCCTTGAAATTATCACTCAACCAGTGGTCGTTGGTAGTAGTTTTCATCTTTTCCGCCAAGTCGGCCAGGTCGGTGATGGATGGGATGAGTAGCACTTCGTCAAAGCCATATTTTTCAATTTCTGCTTGAATTTTATCAATATCCCTTGCCCAGATACCCCTTATAGTATTTTCAAAATCGGCATCCACGGCAACGCCGCTTTTCTGATAGAAATCAAGATATTCTTGAATTTTGGTTTCTATATTGATAGCGATATCCTTTCCCTCGTAGATAGTACGAATTTCTGGATTTTTGGTTATTCCTTTTTCGCCAGCGATTTTTTTTCTTTTTTTAAGAATATCATTTAATTCGGGGTCGGTTTTTTCTTCTCCTGCTTCGGGCTCCAACAGTGCGTCTGCTATATCGCCCAACCGCTCTGCTCTTTTTTGAAACGGGTCCAGTTCGGCCACTTGTTTTAGGGTTAAATGTTTGACCGCCCCCGATTTTTCCCTCAACCCCTCAACTGCTTCTTCGCCTCGCAATGCTCTAGCCGTGTCAAAAGCCAGGATGTCGTTTGACAAGCCCATGTCTTGGACATCTAGGGTAGTTAGAAAACCTCGCGCGGCCAAAATTTTAGCGGCTAAAATACGATCTTCTTTAGGGTATTCTTTAAAAGTCAACGCGATTTTCAATCTATCGTCTAAAAATTCAGCAAATGTCATATCATTTTCACCAATTTTTTTTCTTATTAGCCATGCTGATAAAATATTTTCTACCGTGCCTTGAGTTAAAACAAATTTTTTCAGCGCGGGTGCCTTGCCAGAAACATCTATGGCTCCAATCGTTTTAGCTAGGTCATTATCAGTTTCATTAGTATATGCCCCCTGAATGTTAGCCATCGCTTTGCACAAATTCGGCAGAGTAGTCTTTAAATCATAGTAAGACATATCAATTGCGCCATCTTCACTTGCCAGCCGTGTCAGCATAATATCGTAGGCCTCTTCTATCGGCGTATATTCTATTTCTAAATTATTTTGTTCAAACTCACGCGCGATTTCCGGGGGCAAATCCTGCCTTTCAGGGTTTTTCCCTGATTTTAAATTGGAAGTAAAAATCATCTGGAAGCCCGGCTTAATATTCACAATGCCATTACCAACTATATTAATGCTATCGCCGATTTTGGCGTTAAAAATTCCCTTAATAAAAACCATCTGCTCTTTTGGCAAGGCGGTAAACTCATCAAAAATAACCGTCTTACCTTCCGCCATGGCCTTCGCCAACGGCCCATATATTTCAACTGTTTCTATGGCTCCGCCTTTAGTCGGCTTAATGCCGGTTTTGCCCCACACATTTGATTCTTTGGTTTGCGGATTACAAAAAACCATTTCTGAATTTTTGCCAGTAAAATGCTCCGCCGCGAATCTAGCCAAAGAGGTCTTGCCGGTACCGGTCGGTCCGTGTAAAAATATCGGCTTGCCGGTAATAATTCTATTGCCCACCGCGTCTAAATCCCTTTCCACTGACGGTGTAATACAAATATGCCCGCTTTGACCTAAATTTTCTTTATATTTTACCAGTTCGGCTTGCCGTAAGATATTCAAATCCGCTTGCCCTAATTCATTTGTATGCTCGCTAATTTCTTGTTTGATAGTTTCCAATATCGCCGTATTGCGTTTTTTGGTCGCTGGTGAAATTCCCCTATTTAAAATTTCCAACATGCGTCGCATACGGAAATTTTTTAAATCGGCTATTTGGTCTATTGTTTCCAGCACTTCCTTTAATTCCGGATTTTCTTCAAAAATCACTTCGCGGTCAATTTCTGATTTAGCTAATTCTTTTCCATAGTCCGCCCTTTGCTCTTTGAGCATATTTTTTGCCGCCGTCCAATCCTTAACTTCAACTTCAACATCAGTTTCAACACCTTTACTATCTTTGACTTTGGCTGTTTTTCTTTTACTCTCATCATGAACTCTGGGAATTTTAAAACCCTTTGCTTGCGCGTCTTTATCCGCGAATTCATCTTTATAATGCTTTTGAAACATAGGGTCATCCACCTTGTCTAGCCCATCTTTTCTCGCCTTGTTAACATCAATATCAAGTTCCGTACTAATAGTCCGCCGTAATTCTTTTCTCTCTTCGGAAATTTTATGAAAATTGGGTGTTTTTTCCATGGTTTTACTATAAGCTAAATTAAACTCACTTGCCATTATCTTACCAATTTGCGACCAATTGAGCAATGGCGATCATTCAATGCCTGTCAGATGAACACTTTTTACCCTTCCCTCCTCCCTATTTTACTGATAAGGACTTCAAATGCCCCCTCACCCGCGCGCTATTTTCATTCGGCTTGTTGCCTTTAAAATACACTTCCATAAATTCAATACGCCGTTCTCGTTCACAATACGCGCAGATAATGCGCAAGGAGCTACCTTTCAAACATTTGCAAAATAATCTAACTTTTAACACGCAAATTGTCTCCGTTTGAGCGATAATATTAAAATGCTTGCTGTTGCCGAGCGGAATGACGGCGACTACCTTGCGAAACTCTCGCAAATCGTTTGGCAATGACCTGTATTTTTTGCCCAGTTGCTTGAATTCTTTCTGAAATTCTGGCAGTTCATTAAAGTTCATCATCATAATTTCTTACCGAATACCTTTCGTCGCGATAAAAAACACTTTCATAAGAAAGTTGCTGGCCATCTTGCGCGGATTTCCAAGGAATATCTTCGTGCGAATATTTTTCTATTTCACCGGCATTTTTATCCGCCAGCCGCGCCAAGACATCGTCAATATGTTCTATCTCACGCGCCGAGAGTATTTCCAGATTGGGGCGTTTTCGTGCCAGATATTTCTTTTGCTGATATTTGAAGTACTGACTCTTTACGACCTCCAATTCGCCATCTTTCTGCATTTCTTTGACTATCGCCCCCAGCTCGATGGAAGTGGGTCCATGATGATTTTTGATATAAGTCGCCCCCATTAAACTTTCCTCAAACTTTTCGTAGTAATCAAAATCAATGAAATACAATAACTTTTGCAAAACTGTCTCGCCGACATTGGGTTTACCGCCGACTTTATTCAACACATACAGCAAAACTTGCTTGAATTTATCTATATTTTTCCGTGTGACGCGAATTTGTAAGGTCTCCGGTTTTTTGGTCACTGGTTTCGCCAAAGTCACCTCGCTTTTTGCTTCCCGCGCCTCCAAAAAATCTTCCAGCGACAAACCAAAAACCGCCGCCAGCTTTTTGGCTTCGGATATAGTGAGCTCCCTTTCGCCACGCTCAATCTGCAAATAGGTGGGACGGGAAATGCCCAGCTCCCCCGCCAGCTCTGCTTGAGTTATTTGGCGTTTGATGCGTTGTTGTCGGATAAAATTTGAAAGCATATACCCCTATTTTACGCTATGCAAAAATTATTGTCAACAACAATGTAAAAGATTTATACATAGCCACCGCCCAACTTTACCCCCTCCACTCCTTCTCTTTTTTGCTAAGCCGTGCCCACACAATCTTACCAGCCTTGACACCATTTTATAGTTTGCTATACTATTAAAGTATCACCAACGGAAAAGATTACCCCTTAAGGTTTCGTCCTTCTGGGGCCTTTTCTTTTTTATACTCCAATCTATTTTTTAAACCGTTGAGATAACGCAAAAATGTTCGAAAAATTTTCATTTTTAACAAGGCGGAAAATTTAAACCCATTAGGAATAATCAGGGCCTTGAACTTATTATTATCAATTAAATATTTAGCTAAACAATGAAAATCCCCGTCTCCTGTCACTAAAACGGCCTTATCATAATCATTATAATCAATCATGGCCTGTAAAACTAATTCCGCGTCACAATTACCTTTTATTGTTCCGTCTTTGTATTTTAATGTCGGCCTAAATATACAGATAAAACCAGCCTCTTGCAAGCTAGTGTATAAATCATTATTGCCCTCAATATATCCTATAAAAATATAGGCCTTTTCAACTAAATATTTTTCTCTTAAATAAACTCGAAATCTTTTAAAATTTAGCTTCCAGCCTAAAGATTGAATGCTTAAATTCAGATTTTGACTATCTATAAAGGCGTAATTGTTTTCTTTTCGTTTCATAATTATATGTTACTAATTTTATAAAACCAATTTCTACCCCTTAAACTCCCGCTCCTTCTTCCCAAACCGCGTCTGCGTGATTTTTCGGCGAAATTCATCATCTTTGAGGAAGTCGGCATACATATTTTGAATAATCGGGTTTTGATGCGCCGCCCTAATTCCCTTTCCGCGATCCAGCCCATAGAGCACCTGCGCTCGCTGCGCCCGAATACCCGCCGTCGCTGGCAAGGGTTGTCCCCCGCCCCCGATACAGCCACCCGGACACGACATCACCTCGATATAATCATAGGCGTGCGGATTTTTCGCCAGCTCATCCAAAACCTTCTTGGCGTTGCCGTTACCCGCCACCACCGCTATTTTCACCTTTTTATTACCTGGCAAAACCACTTCCGCCTTCTTTATCCCTTCCATACCGCGCACCTGTTCAAAATCCACACCCGGCAATTCGCTACCCGTCATTTTGTAATACGCCGTCCGAATAGCCGACTCCATCACTCCACCGCTAGCGCCATAAATCACTCCCGCGCCCGAATATTCTCCAAAAGGATTGTCACATTTTTCTTCCGCCAACGCGCCCAAATCTATTCCGTGCCGTCGAAACAAAAATGCCAGTTCCCGTGTCGTCAAAACATAATCCACCGGCATCCAGCCATCTATCTTCAATTCCGGCCGCCGAATCTCATACTTTTTGGCCGTGCACGGCATCACTGACACCACCGAAATTTGTTCCGGTTTCAAACCCTGCTTTTGCGCCCAGTAGGTTTTTATCAACCCACCCAAAATTATATGCGGCGAACGTGCCGTCGCCAGATGACCCACGTATTGCGGATAATTAAACTCAATATACTTCACCCACGCCGGACAGCACGATGTCAGCACCGGCAATTTACTGCCACCCTCTTTCACGCACGCCACGCACTCATCCGATTCTTCAAAAGTCGTGAAATCCGCTCCCACGCTCACGTCGAACACGAAATTAGCGCCCAGTTTTCTGATGGCGGCTATCAACTTGCCCTCCAATTCTGGCCCGTATGGCAACCCGAATTCCTCCCCGATAGCCGTCCTGCACGCCGGCGCGAATTGAAAGACCACCGTTTTACCCTTATCTGCCAGCGGCTCCTCCACTTCTTCGAACTCGCCCACCGCCTCAAAGGCTCCCACTGGACAATGAGTCACACACTGCCCGCAATAGATGCAGTCTTTGGTCTTATCGCTCGTCGGCCCCACTACTGGCAAATTATCCTCACCCTTCTTGGTCTCCAAGAAGTCCACCCCCTGCATGGCACATACCTCCGTGCAATTCCCGCAATCGATGCATTTGGAAGAATTAAATTCAATCGCCGGCCCGAATTTATACACCGGAAAATCCGTCTTACGGTCGACATAATGCTCGATTTTGATATCATGTTCCTTCGCCAGTCTCAATAGCGTGCAATTATGGCTAATCACGCAATCTCCGCACTCTTCCTGATGTTGCGCGAACAATAATTCCAGATTCACCACCCGCGCCGCCTTCACCGCCTCCGATTCCGTCAAAATATCCATCCCATCTTCCACCAGCGTCGAGCACGAAGTAAATAACCCCTCGCGCCCTTTAATCTCCACCACGCATATCCGGCAACTGGCCTTGATTTTCAAATCCGGATGGAAACACAACGTCGGAATTTTAATCCCACTATGCCATGCCACTTCGCCGATAGTTTGATCGGGAGTAGCCTTTATTTCCCGCCCGTTTATTTTGATTGTAATTTCTTGCTCTACCATATTTAAAAATTAAGCCCCGATAATCTTCTCCAGCAAACTCATCAGCGGCACATATCCGCTCCGCCCCAAAGGACAAAAACTCGTCTGCCGCATATTCAGCGCCAGTTTTTTCACCAGCTCTTTATCTTGCCGACCGCTCATCAGCATTTCTTTCAGCCGATAAAACCCCTCCCGACATGGCACACACTTCCCGCAATTCCCTAATCTGTAAAAATCCACCCATTTGAGCATCAATTTCCACGGGTCGGTCGTTTCTTTGTTATAAATCACCAGCGAGCCGGCCCCCTTCAAAGGCTCGTCCAATTCTGTCGCCAACAATATCTCACCACTCGCGCCTCCCCCCGCCTGCACAAAAAATTCAAATTGCGGCCAATTCTGCGTCTGCTCCAGCACCTGCTTGATACTTAAATCCTCTCCTAATTCATAATTTCCCGGTCGTGTCACCTCCCCGCCGATGGTATAAAATCTCGTCCCCCGATAATTTCCCTTACTTATCTGATAAACATAATAAAAAGTCTCCACATTGTTTATCAAAGTCGGATATCCCCACAGCCCACTTTCAATCGGATATAACGGCCTCGGTCGCGGCATCAACATATCCCCCTCAATCGCCTCCAGCAGCGTCGTCTCCTCTCCCGCTATGTACCCATGCGGCTTTTTAAACAGCTTAATCGGCAATTTTCCTATCTGTTTTGCCAAAGTCCCCTCGAAATGCTCCCAGTAATCCGGATTGAGATAGATATACGCCTCTTTAGCCTTAAAAGTTTTCAAAGCCAGCGCTATCCCGCCGACCACCTCCCGCGCGTAATTATCCAAAATAAAAAAGTCCTTCGCCACCTCCGGCTCGCCTTCCGCCGCGTTGCACACGATGTATTTTTCCGTATTTTCGGCCGCCAGAAACATGCGCCACTTTTTGGCCGTCAAAAAACCCGCCCCGCCGCGTCCGGTCAGTCCGCTCGCCTCCAGCTGGGTGAAAATGTTGTTCATATCGGTTTTATTTTAGCTTTTTATTTTCTTTGTTTTTCAAAAAATTCTTTTTAGACACCAGCGAGCGACCAATTTGCCTTTCAATGTTGCTTCGCGCCGTACCGACTACTTCACCCCCGCGCCGCGCGTCATCTTTGAGTCGTGGCAAACCCTTAGTATCTTTGACGCGATGGATTTCAGCCGTGGTGCGTTCGCCAAGCATAGTCAAAATCAATTCAAAATCGTCCATATGGTCGCGCAAATTTTGCCGTTTGACGCCTTTGAGTTTTTTATATTCGCCCGGAGTGACCCCAAAAGCCGCCTTGGATATTTCCGCGGTCAAAATTTCATAATCCCTTTCGCGCGCGGCTCCTCGTTTTTGCCATTCATCTGTCAACTCATCCCGAATTACAATCCCGCGCATGCGATTTTCAATCCATTTGTCAGAATAGCCTTTGAGCTTGTAGAGCAGTCGCGTTCTTTTACTGGCCAACTCTGGATTTTCTATCTCTTGCAGCCGCTCGTAGCCCACCCGCGCTAGCCAGCGTTTAAACGGCTCGGCTTTGGGTGACGGGATGGATTGGATGATGCGCAATATCCCTTCGGGCGTGGCGCAATTAATTTTTTGCTTGCCCCCGGCAGTATCAATTAAAAGGGGGGTGGCAATTTGCCCCCACCCTTTAGAAAGTTCGGGATCTCTCCGCCGCATATCTTTAATATACCCATCTGGTTGCACAGAATCAGTCAATGCTCTAACTACGTCGACAATTGCAAACCACCATTCCTTATTGTGAATGGCTCTTCTAATTTCTTTTTTCTTAAACAAGACAATGTCTTTTGATGGATTTTCCCCGTTTTTCATATTATTAATTTTTCACCCTCCATTATACCATTTTTCTCGCCTACCGCCAAAATCAACTACTTTTTCATCCACCTTTTGCGCTCTTTTTCACCCATCCGTTCAATCGCGTATCTCAAAGCCGTCCGCGGCATTTTCATCCCATATTTATCCAAAAACCCCCACAAAACCGCCATATCTCTTTTTCCAACTTCCCGCAACATCCAGCCGGTCGCTTTGTGAATCAGCGGCTCGGGGTCATTTAAAAACTTACCCGCCAATTTCAGCGTCTCGCCAAAAATTCCCGCGCGAATAAAAGTAAAAGTCGCCAAAAGCGCGATGCGCCGCTTCCACAGACTTCGCGACCCCGCCAATTTGCCCAAAATCGCGCCCGTCTCTTTTACGCGCCCATCCGTCTTCAGCCGCCACAAATAATCCCCCGCGATATTCGGCGCCGACAAATCTACTAAATCCCAATTATTAATCCGCGCCGTATGCGCCAAATAAAATTTAAAAATCTCTCCGCGCCGTGCCGCGTCGTTGCTCTTACTCGCCGCCTCATATTGCTTCACCAGGATCAAAAGCGCGCACAATCGCTCCTCGTGCCACACCGACTTCAACAATTTATCCAAATCATTCAACCCTAAATCCAAAAACCCCTTGATCAATTCCCTTTGCTTCGGCACCGTCGCTCCCAAAAACTTATCTCCTTCGCCATATTCCCCTTTCCCTGTTTTAAAAAAACGCGCCAAAATACTCGCCTTTTCCCGATCGGCTAATTTTCTCAATTCCTTTTGAAATTTTTTTAAATATTCCATCTTCATCGTCTACTACTATTTCAATTTGCCTTTCAATTTTAGCACCCACACCCCCTAAAGCAACTTCCTTCCCCAATTAGCGCTTCGCGCATTACCCAAAAACAATTTTTTACCAAAAGAAAAGGGGGCTATTAACCCCCGTACATATTTCTATCTTCGCGTCGTTACTTGTTGTTGTGCCAAAACCCTAGAGCCCCGCCGGTTGCTCCTCCTACCAGATGTCCCCAGTGCGAGACGTTATCATTAGCCCCAACTTTCAAGAGCTCTTGCCCCAAAAAGAGAATAATGACAGCTATAAACGTTATCGGTATCTCTTTTCTTCTGACATTAACGATTGAAGCCAAGATTATCAGCATGAAGACAATACCACTCGCCCCCAAAAGACCAGAGCTCATGAAAAACACATTTATCAAGCCCGTCACCACCGCGGTAATCAACACCATCACCAACGTCCTGACTGAACCATATCTTTCCTCGACTATCGGGCCCAACAAAAGCAAATATAACAAGTTGCCATAAAAATGGCCCCAGCTCGCGTGACCCGCGATATGGCCGAAGAGACGAAACCAATCCAGCGGCTCCGCGAGACTTGTCCCTACGGTTAAATACCGTTGAATAAACCCCGCGTACACGGTTTTATCTATCAGCAGTGCCAGCGCGCATGCCAGCGAAAAAGTCAGTATAACCGGCGCGTTATACTTTAGTCTCATCTTGGAATTTTCATCCGCCATTTAACCGTCTCCTTTTTTTATTTTCTAACATTTCAAATATCCAACTATCACCCACTATACTACCACTATAACAATATTTTGTCAACCCATTTCGTCTTATCAAAAAACAACCGCCTATACGCTTTGTTTTTCACAATTAAAAAACAGTCTCACCTACTACTGCTATTTAGTCTCCTATTTGTTTTTATTTCGACCGACAAGCGCTACCACGGCTGCCATCACTCCAAGTACAAGAACAACATTCTTCATTCTGACTGCCGAAACACTCGCAATTCGGTTTTTCCGCTCTATCGCCAAACACACCGCCCGCGCGCCCTTCCAAATCCGTCAAAATCCCCGGCCCGCTCCCGACCAAAAACATCAACGCCCACGCGCCCAGTACTGCCACCCCCGCCAATACCAGCGCTACCGTCGCCAGAGTCTTAGTTTTTGTCTCAATTTTTACTGCTGTTGTTTTCGCCATATATTTATTCATTTAAATACCTCACATTACTATTCTACCACACCTGTCATCACCCCGCCAATATCCCACTCACGAATCTCCGCGCAAACAAAAAAGGGACGTCCTAAAACGTCCCCCTTATAAATATCAATTCCGCTACCCGAACTACGGCGTGACTGTATGCACAGTCACTTGCCATGGCTTCAGGGCTCCACCGAAAAAAGATGAATATTTTTCTCCTCCTCGGTTAGACTCGACTCTTGCGAGTCTTCGCCGTTACCATCAGCATCAGCCACCGCGCCGGTCGTATCGAGCTCTTCTCGTGCTTTTTCGAGCTCTCCACGAATAGCCACTGTATCGATAACCGTAGCGACTGTATCACCTATTGTCGCGCTATCCGCCACCACCGTATCAGCAGCGCTACTAATCGCATCCAGCGCCGCGGCCATCAGATACTTCGGCGTCACCACATAGCACGACGTGTCGCGCTCCATCTTCGTTATATAATGACTCGGATAGAACATTCCTTCCATTCTCGCTCTGGCCAATGCGATCCTGGCTGCCAACTCCGCGTCAGTTGTCGGCTCACTCGATGGCGGCAAAATAGTCTCCATCGAGTCCGCGACTCTGGCCGCGTTCAATTCTTCCAGCTCCGGTCCGGCCAGATATGCCACATCAGCGTTATCGATACCGGTCACCTCGACAAATTCCTGGAAGAACTTATACCTCTCCCAATAAGACCAGCGCTGAACCATGCCAACTGGATCGGAGATGATCCAGTTCCATAATTCCAGTCCCATGAACGCCTTCCGAGCTAACACCTGCGGATAATGCTCGGCGAAAAATGTCACATCCGAACTATCCAGCTTGGTTTTCGCCAAAAAACCGGCGAAAATAATCGCCCCCAACGAATCTTCGGTGCCTTGTCCTGCATTTCGCGTCCGCAGAAAAGTTAGCGGATCGGTCATGAGCTGATTCTTCAACTCCTGATCCGCCTGCGTCCAATATGCATTGGACACAATACTTTTCGCATTCACCCCGGCTGGCCAGCCAACACGTTCGAGATTTTCGGTGATCTGCTGGAGCCGTTCGGCAGCATTACGCGGAGCCGACTTTTCCGGCGACCACTGCCACCGAAACGCGCCCTCTGCCGGCCAAAACGCCGTCAGTAGCAATAGCGCGAGAATCACATACAATAGGCTTAAATTCTTCATTTTCAAAGACCTCCTTCTTATGGGTTTTTTCTTTCTTTTCCTGTCAAAATTACCCTTATATACTACCACATTTTGCATAATTTGTAAAGGGGTAGCGGGGGACTAACACAAACCGGCCGGTTTTCACCGCCGGTCTTCGATATCTACATTATTTACGGCCATTCTACCCCGCTCCGAACAAATCGCTCTGTGTAGGTTTTTTATCACCTTCATACGCCATCCGCTCCTTAACAAACTTGCAATATTCACACGTCGTCACCGCTTCTGGGATTTTATCGCTATTCAAACATTCCTTAATCTCCATCAGCTTTGGCTCAATCCAAGCTGCATTGCCGGTATATGGTAGAAGCGTCACCTTGAACTCCAATTTACCATCAAACGTCGGTCGATCAGTGTGCCCATTAGCATATACAAAATAACCCGTATCCGCCACCTGCAACCCATTTTGGCGCAACAACCACTGATAAACTTCCATCTGCCTTTTATACCCATCTTTCCATTCCTCATCTAGCGTAATCTCTTTATTTAAAGCCGTAGATTTGTAATCCACCACAATCACCTCATTCTTTGGCGTCACCCACAAATCATCCACCGCCCCAAAAATCAAAAAATTACTCGGGCGATGCAACGCCTGCACTCCAGTAAAATTTTCCCGCCACACATCCATTTTCGGATGTTTAAATGGCACTGCGTCCAAACCATACGCCTTCATCAAAGGATGCGCCTCGCCTTTCGCCCGATAAATATCAAATTCCTTCTTAAAAAGAGTGTCCACGGCGCTATTTAGAGTAAATGGGAACCCCTGCGGACGCGACACGCCCAACCGCCGATCAAAGTAAAAACAGCGCGGACACTCCACAAACAAATCTATCTTTGACCGACTCAACTTAAAAAAATTGGTATCCTTTGGATTATACAGTACTTTTCGATAATAATACGCCATAAAATTCAAAAACTTAATTAATCAATTACTCCTAATTAAACCATATTTCTTCCAAAACCGCCATATGTGTGTGCACATTACCTACCCCCCCCTTGACTTTTTATGCAAAATAAACTAGACTGCACATTGTATCTAAACTGTAATTTGAAAATTTATCTTCCCCTAAGGAGGTTTCCATGTTCCCGATTTTCCTGTCGTTCTTCAATCCACCCGGAATTGAAGCTGCTACTGCGGCTCAATTCGCTGGCTTCATCAGAATCGCCGCGATAATATTCGTGGGATTAATTCTGTTGGCCTGCGTTCTTCTGCTATATAAAGTGATACGAAACTTGATCTGTTCAAAAAACCGCCATCTGGATGTAGTCGACATCACCCCCGAAAAAAAGTCCGATCCGGCCACTAGGATAAAGGTTGAACCCGAACTCATCGAACAAGCCATGGCCGGATCAATATCTTTCCTAAAAATTGACCCACACATTTGTCCGATTTGCGGACGCCCCGGTAGTTATGCCCAGGACACCCCTGGCACCGGTCGTGGCTATTGCTCTATCTGTGGCTGTCACTGGGAAAGAATTGTTTGTCCCACCTGTAAAGACTCTTTCGACACGCGCGATCGAGCCACCGTCCACATGGACAAGGGTATTGGCCGCTATATGTGCCCTCATTGTGACCGCGAAGAACACCCGCGCGCGCAACGCGCGCAATCCGTCCCCGCGGCCCTGGATATCTGTCCCCATTGCGGATCCACCGGCAAAGAACACGGAACACGCATTGGCAATCGACACTTCGTGTGTACTACCTGTCGTGCCCAGTGGTGGCTCATAGCTTGCTCCAAATCGCGAACCCATCCCATTATTGACACTCGTGACCCACGCGTGAAATTCGATAAATATACCGGTCGCTGGATTTGTCCCGCCTGCGCTGAAGAAACAGCAACAGCTGAAAATCTATCAGCCATTCCCCTACTCGGCGAGGAAACCCGGGAAATTCCGCGTCCCACCGACCACCCCATCACCACGCCGGAACCCCACGCTCCGCCGCCACCTCCACCCGGCAAGACCCTGGCAACCCCGGAAATAACACGCCGCGAAATCCCCGACAGCTATTCCCCAGACGCCGTCAGTTACCGCCCGGAGAATAAATA